>NZ_AFUG01000007.1:0-137896 GCF_000221545.1 Megasphaera sp. UPII 135-E | reverse complement strand
CACATTTGAACAAAGAAAAAGAAGTGAAATTAGATGAAGATGAAAAACTAATAGAAGAAATAAAAGAAATATTCAGAAGAAGTAGAAACAACTATGGAACACGCAAAATAAAAAAAACTAGGGAAAATTGGATATAAAATATCGAGAAGAAAAATAGGCCGAATAATGAAGAAAAATGGCCTAGTCTCAAACTATACAGTAGCACAATATAAAGTAATAAGATCCAAATGCAACGAAGAAGACATCCCTAACCTTTTAAATAGATAATTTGACAATAGAGACTATTTAGAAGCAATAGTAAGCGACCTAACATATGTAAGAGTAGGAAAAACATGGAATTATATATGTTTAATAATAGACTTAAACAGCCGTGAAATAATAGGATACTCATCAGGTAAAAACAAAGATGCAAATCTAGTAGCAGAAGCATTTTACTCAATAAGGTAGCCACTAAATCGTATAAAAATATTTCACACAGACAGAGGAAGAGAATTTAAAAATATAAAAATAGAAGAAATATTAAAGGTATTTGGGATAAAAAGATCGCTAAGTAAAAAAGGAAGCCCATATGATAACGCAGTAAGCGAAGCAGTCAATAAAGTAATGAAGACAGAATTCATATATCAGGAGAACTTTACTAATTTCCAAGAACTTAATCTAAAATTAGCAGAATACGTATATTGGTATAATAACCTAAGAATTCATGGATCTTTAGGATATAAAACACCAGTAGAATATAGAAAAGCAGAATAAAAAGCTCTGGAAGTTTCATAAATTAAATAAAATATATGAACAGACTGTCAAGGGCAAATTTTAACGAAATTTGGGCGAAGCCTTTACCCTTGATTGTCTGAGAATATATTTTATAATCTAAAGAAACTTTCAAGCTTGATAATGTTCGGTTATAAATTGTCTAAAAAAGGGTTGCCATTCCATGTATTTGGGTTCATTAGAAGAATGCCGAGCAATGGGTAACATGACGCTGATGTGTTTATACACAAAAAAGCTACACGTGCGTTGGCTGACAACAGGGAGCTAAGTAAATTAACACCAGCTAAAATGTTTGACGCTATTAATAAATGACAAGTATATGAAATTGGTTTTACCTAGTTTAAAAAAGAAATTATAATGAAAATATGGAGGCTAAGAATATGAAGATTAATAATGAATGTTGTTGTGGATGCAAAACAGAAAAGCCGGATCAAATTAAAGACAATTGTCCTGTATGTAATAATGAAGGGATTTCCGTTAGTAAAGTAACTGTTGAACATCTAGTGGTAGATGATTATCGTAATGCTGTTAACGGAGATCAATATAAGATTTGCATGAACGAGGACTGCGACGTTGTTTACTATAACTTAGATAATGAAATAAAATTCTTGAAAGACCAAGTTAGAGTTCCTATCTGGTTTAAGAAAGATGCAGATCCTAAGTATGCTTGTTATTGTAGCGAAGTCACAGAAAATCAGGTAATTGAAGCAGCTGTAAAGCATGGCACGAAATCCGTAAAAGAAGTAAATGCCATCACTGGGGCAATGAAAAATTCTAATTGTAAAGAAAACAATCCGTTGGGAGTTTGTTGTCATAAGATTATTCAGGAAGCTATCGATAAAGGCTTGAAAATGAAATAATTACAGTCGATATGTTCCTACAAACGAGAGCCAATCTTTGATATGTTTCCATCTACGAGCGTGGATATGTTCCCCATAACCATAGGCGTCGAGAGTGTTGCGTTAATGTCCCGGACGGATTAGGAGGGTGCATAGAAGCCCTTGTGGGGCAATGGTTTTCAGGTGCTATCGTTAAAAGGTTTATAACCCGACTGTTTACCGGTACCTTTTTGAGAGCGATTTTGCAGTAAGCGGAAACATATCAACGCCATAAGGTCGAGTGTACAAGCTGTATATCGTTAAAAAGTGCACCCTTTTGCACCCTCCCCTCGGGGGATAAATCGGGGATTTTCTCAACGTGCCACATAGGTATTCATATTTAAGACGTATGGTATACTTTAGGTAATAAAATTATGTATTTATATAGGTCATATATTTAGATTTTCATATTTTCAGAAGGAAAAGAACAGGAGGATTAAATCATGACAGAATCTCGGTTCGGTTTTTTGAAAGAAGATTTCGGAGAGTTATATGAAATATGTATACAGGCGGAGCAGTCGGAAAATGATATAGGTTTATTAAAAATACGACAGGCACTGGAATATATGGTACATGATTTAGGAGGACAAAGTCCGGAGCTGTTTCAAAGTATAGAGGAATTAGAAAACAGCAATATTTTAAATGCGGATACGGGGCGTAAATTTTATGAACTTCGTTGTATAGTCAATCAAAGCATCCATAATGCTATTACCATAGATGAAAGCCGGTTGAATGAGTGTTTGGACAAATTAATGATATTAACGTTGTGGTACGGTATTACTAAAGGTAAGAAATATGAGCTGAATCAATTTGCTGCGGATAAGGTAGTTGCGGTAAAAAACTATTTGGCCTCTATAGGGGAATGGGAAGAAAAGGTAAATTCGATTAAGGAGGAACATTATAACGGTATTGATCCGTTAGGGCGGGATCGTCGTGGAGATTTTTCGAGTACAGCTTTAGCTAAACCCGATATATGGGAAAAAGATGTTTTTGAAACGGACGAAGAATATAAAGAACGAATTAAGAATATGGAGTGTATTCATATCGGGTACGGGATTTTGGATGCACGAAGAATCGAAGAGTATACACAAATTAATTTTTTGATTCATCATATGGATTATAGTGATAAAATTCAGCACTCGGAAATACAAGCCTTTTATATAGAAGGGGCAACGGAACAGCAACTTATAGACAGTGAATTGGTAGCGGGTTTAAAAGTATATAAGAAAAAAATTTGTTACGATTATAGTAGAGTATATTTGAAAAACGGTATCGAAAATATTGCGGTACAGCCTATTTGTTGGGAAAAATTTTATTATGAAGACGAGGAAGAATTTAAACAAAGAATACAGCAAATGCCGTTATTACCTATGGGAGAGGGAATACCTATACGCAATCGGTATGACCTGAAACAGCAACTGTTGCCGATTCGTATAGAGCCGTTTCACTATGGAAAAGATATTTTAAAAAATATTATGCCAGATACGAATCCAATTACTATTCATTGCGATCGAACGATAGCAAAACAAGTTTGTGAGACACAAAATCCGTGCCTATTTTTCTTAAAACTTTCTACCGTAGATTCGGTTGAACAATATGTGTTATGGCAAAAAAATACGGGGGAAATAGTAAAAAAGAGCTATGAAAACAGTTGGGGTTGGTATGAGCAATTCAGTACACAGGATGAAGCAAAGGCGATAGAGTGGTATCAACAAGTGGCGACCCAAGGGAATGCAGAGGTACAGTATTATTTAGGTGTGTGCTACAGAACTGGAAAAGGAGTAGCACAGAATTATAAAAAGGCAGTAGAATGGTATCAAAAAGCGGCGACCCAAGGAAATGTAGATGCCCAGTATCAATTAGGATGGTGCTATGAAAAAGGAAAGGGAGTAGCACAGGATTACGCAAAGGCAGTGGAATGGTATCAAAAAGCGGCGATCCAAGGGAATGTAGATGCACAGTATCATTTAGGGGTGTTCTATGAAGTGGTAGTACAGGATGATACAAAGGCGGTAGACTGGTATCAAAAAGCGGCGACCCAAGGGAATGTAGATGCCCAGTATCAGTTAGGATGGTGCTATGAATATGGAACTGGGATAGTACAGGATGATGCAAAAGCTGTGGAGTGGTATCAAAAAGCAGCGACCCAAGGGAATGTAGATGCCCAGAACAGTATGGATAAATTACAAAAAGAGCAGAAGGAACAAAAGGCGATAGAGGAATATCAAAAAGCGGCAGCCCAAGGGAATGCAGAGGCCCAGTATCAGTTAGGAGTGTGTTATGAAGAAGGAAAAGGGGTAGTACAGGATGATGAAAAAGCAGGAGAGTGGTATCAAAAAGCGGCAGTCAAAGGACATATAGCTGCACAGTATCAGTTAGGAGTGTGCTATGAAAAAGGAAACGGGGTAGCACAGGATGATGCAAAAGCTGTGGAGTGGTATCAAAAAGCGGCGACCCAAGGGAATGTAGATGCACAGAACAGTATGGATGAATTACAAAAAAAGCAGAAGGAACAAAAGGCGATAGAGGAATATCAAAAAGCGGCGGCCC
Source organism: Megasphaera sp. UPII 135-E (assembly GCF_000221545.1). Lineage (NCBI taxonomy): Bacteria > Bacillati > Bacillota > Negativicutes > Veillonellales > Veillonellaceae > Megasphaera > Megasphaera sp. UPII 135-E. Next base: position 133,697 of record NZ_AFUG01000007.1, on the reverse strand, counting down.
AAGGGAATACCACTGCACAGAATAATTTAGGAGTGTGCTACGAATATGGAAAGGGAGTAGCACAGGATTATAAAAAGGCAGTAGAATGGTATCAAAAAGCGGCGGCCCAAGGGAATGCCACTGCACAGAATAATTTAGGAGTGTGCTACGAATATGGAAAGGGAGTAGTACAGAATTATGAAAAGGCGATAGAATGGTATAAAAAAGCGGCGGAACAAGGGGATGCAACTGCACAGAGTCATTTAGGGGGGTGTTATCAAGAAGGAAAAGGGGTAGTACAGGATTACGAAAAGGCAATAGAATGGTATAAGAAAGCGATAGCACAAGGAGATGCAACTGCACAGAATAATTTAGGAATGTGTTATCAATATGGAGAGGGAGTAGTACAAGATTACGAAAAGGCGGTAGGATGGTTTAAGAAAGCGGCGGCACAAGGAGATGCAACTGCACAGAATAATTTGGGGATATGCTATCACTATGGAAAAGGAGTAGTACGGAATTATACAAAGGCGGTAGAATGGTATAAAAAAGCGGTGGCACAAGGGAATACATTAGCTCAGAATAATTTAGGCTTGTGTTATGAAGATGGAAAAGGAGTAGCACAGGATTATGAACAGGCGGTAGCATGGTACCAAAAAGCGGCGGCACAAGGGGATTCCATTGCACTGAATAATTTAGGCAGGTGCTATGAAGCAGGAAAAGGGGTAGTACAGAATTATGAAAAGGCGATAGAATTGTATAAAAAAGCGGCGGAACAAGGGGATGCAACTGCATATGATAATTTAGGATGGTGCTATCAACACGGAAAAGGGGTAATACAGGATTACGCAAAGGCGATAGAATGGTATAAAAAAGCGGCGGAACAAGGGGATGCAACTGCACAGAATAATTTAGGGATATGTTATCAATATGGAAAAGGGGTAGCAAAGGATTATGCAAAGGCGGTAGAATGGTATCAAAAAGCGGCAGACCAAGGGAATGCAACTGCACAGATACATTTAGGAATGCGCTATGATGAAGGAAAAGGGGTAGTACAGAATTACGAAAAGGCGATAGAATGGTATAAGAAAGCGGCGATACAAGGGGATCCGGATGCCCAGATTTACATACAATTAGCAAAAAAAAGAAAAGAAGAAAGGGCTGAGAGAGTAAGGGGCATAAAAATTGTTGTCTTCATTATAATTATATCTGTTATATATATTACAATTATGAATGTGTTTGGAGCAGAATAGGCGGGTTTGTGAATTAGGCAACAGGTATATAGATGTAGGACAGGAATGCCTTTAACACATCGGCGGGACAGAGGAGGCAGCGGTTCTCATTGGGAATAGGATAAAAAATAGAATCGATACAGCAGTGCAAAGTGGGTCCCAATATAGGGAGGGAGAAAAAAGATGAAAAGCGGTAAGGCGTTCAATCTGTTTTTATTGGATGGGGAGGTTACGGGAAGAATTAAATGCACCTTACCGAGTTGGCGCGGTTTGGCATATAAAATCCCTCGCACCTATTTGGATGCGTGTAAAGATCGGGCACACTTAAAGCAAAGCGGCGTTTATTTTTTATTCGGAAAGAATGATGAAGATGAAGATACGGTGTATATCGGTCAAGCCGGTATCAGAAAGAACGGGGAAGGCGTGTTATTCAGGGTGGTGGAACATCTGAAAGACGAGTTTTATTTTACGGAAGCCGTTATGTTTACCACGAGTGATAATTCATGGGGACCGACAGAAATCAGCTATCTTGAAAATAAATTTACTAATTTGGCAATCCGCACGGGGCGGTATACTGTGAAAAACGGCAATGAACCCAATCCCGGCAATGTTACGGAAGAAAAGGAAGCGGAATTGGAAGTGTATATTGAACAGTTCAAGCTGATGTTGGGCATTTTAGGGTATAAGATTTTCGTGCCCTTAGTAAAACCCCCGGAACCGGTAGAGGAAGACCGGGAGGATCGTGAATTGATGCTGACACTTACCCGTAAGATTACGCGGTCCCATAAGGTGATAGAAGCATGTTGCAAACAAACCGATGAAGGATTTGTTGTCTTAGCGGGTAGCCGAATAGAGGAAACGGACGCGGACTCCATTCCGGATACAATCAAGAAATTGAGAGCCCGCTGCAGACAAAATAACGAGATTAAAGACGGTGTCTTGACCAAGAATTATTTGTTCAAAAGCCCTTCTTACGCCGCTTCTTTTATTTTGGGAATGACGACCAACGGTAAAACGGATTGGAAAACGGCAGACGGTGTATCACTGAAAACACTGGAGGAAAGCGCGTTATAAATAATGTAGGGATACAATAGGCGGTAGCAAAGGTTTACGGCATCGTTGTTTCAAGTTGCTTACCGGTACCTTTTTGAGAGCGATTTTGCAGTAAGTGGAAACATATCAACGCCATAAGGTCGGGTGTAAACGCTGTATATTGTTAAAACGTGTGCCTTTTTTGTACCCCAGCGATAAATGATAATTTAGCTGCAATGATTAAGACCCTATATGAGTACTGGTTTGTCCGGTTTGAGTTCCCTGATGAGAACGTAAAGCCGTATTTCCACTTGATGAGAATGAAGAATTCTATTTAGGAAAGTCGATAGCTGGATTGAAGTTGAATCGGTCGGCATAGAATCCGATTACATATCTGTATACACTTGAGAAAGATAAAATTCATATTTAATGAAATTGACAAATCGGGATTTACAGGAAGTGTGACAAGAAAGCCAAAACGGTATACTGGGAAAAAAAGATTAAGAAAAGAATAAAGAGCTGGTTTTAATTGTAAAATTTATGGGGAACTAACATCAGTTTATTGACATAAATTTAAAAATAAGTACAATAATAGTTGAGTAATTGTTCAACTATTATTATTTGAAGGTGAATATATGTCAAAAACGTCTTATATTTGTAATTGCGATGTAATTCATGAGGATATTGTGAATGATGTGAAATCCAAGATGCAGCCAAAAGATGATTATATCCAGTTGGCTTCTTTGTTTAAGCTATTTGGAGATGGAACTAGAGTACAAATCTTACACGCTCTAGAACAGAGTGAGATGTGTGTATGTGATCTTGCAGTGCTACTGGGGGTAACAAAATCTGCAATTTCGCATCAGTTAAAGGCATTACGCCTAGCGAATCTGGTAAAATTCCGTAAAGAAGCACAGATAGTTTACTACTCGCTGGCAGATGATCATGTGAAAGAGATTATTGACAAGGGATTTGAGCATCTTTGGCAGAAACAATAATTTTTAATATTATAGTTGAGTAATTGAGCAATTAAACAAATTATAAGGAGATTATCATGAAACGCATATTTCTATTAAAAGGGTTGGACTGTCCGAACTGCTCCGCAAAAATTGAAAAAGAAGTCGGAGAATTGGATGGAGTACAATCCTCAGTTGTAAATTTGATGAAGCAGACGCTGATAATCAATGTTGCTCCAGCTGCCGCAGATACGATAGACAGTCAGATTGAAACGATTGTTCATAGTCATGAGCCCGATGTGGAAGTTCAGGAAGAAACCGTTATGAATGTTACAAAGAGTTATTCGTTAAAGGGCTTGGACTGTCCGAATTGTTCTGCAAAAATTGAAAAAGAAGTCGGAGAATTGGATGGAGTACAATCCTCAGTTGTAAATTTGATGAAGCAGACGCTGACAATCAATGTTGCTCCAGTTGCCGCAAATACAATAGCCAGTCAGATTGAAACGATTGTCCACAGCCATGAGCCAGATGTAGAAGTTGCCGAAATTGCACAGGAATACTATATACCTGCAAAAAAACAGGATACCAATACATCCTATAACAATGAGGACAAGAAGTTGACGATTCGTTTAGCGATTGGCGCAGCAATCTATGGTATTGGTATGGCATTGACAGTTTTTGCGAAAGTGCCACTGCCTGTCGAGTTAGTTTTTCTCATTGTCTCCTATATTATTCTTGGCGGGGATGTTGTATGGCAAGCTGTGAGGAATATTTCAAAGGGACGTGTGTTTGATGAACATTTCCTGATGAGCGTTTCTACGATTGGTGCTTTTGTCATTGGTGAATATCCGGAAGCAGTTGCTGTTATGCTGTTCTATCAAATTGGTGAATTTTCCCAGTCATTGGCTGTTGCGCGTTCCAGAAAATCTATATCAGATTTAATGGATATACGTCCGGATTGTGCTACAGTCAGAAGGAACGGAGAATTGATTACCATATCTCCTGAAAGTGTTGCCATTGGCGAGATTATTATTGTAAAGCCTGGTGAAAAAATCCCATTAGACGGTGTGGTATTGGATGGAGATTCTATGCTGGATACGAGGGCTTTAACTGGAGAATCGGTTCCGAGAAGCGTTCATAAAGGAGACGAAGCACTTTCCGGTTGTATGAATCAGACGGGTGTTTTAACGATTAAGACAACGAAAGCATTTGGTGAATCTACTGCTTCAAAGATTATTGATCTTGTGGAGAATGCGTCCAGTAGAAAAGCACCAACAGAAAATTTCATTACTACATTTGCACGTTATTACACTCCTGTTGTTGTAATCTTAGCAGCTATTCTGGCAATTCTGCCACCAATCCTTCTTGGTGGAGGTTGGACAGAGTGGATTCGCAGAGGATTTGTTTTCCTTGTGGTATCTTGCCCATGTGCATTGGTCATTTCAATCCCGCTGACTTTCTTCGGAGGTATTGGTGCGGCATCTAAACGAGGTGTTCTTGTAAAAGGAAGTAATTATTTAGAGGCGCTTAATAATGTCAGCATTATTGTGTTCGATAAAACTGGAACACTTACAAAGGGTGTTTTCAATGTGACTGATATTCTGCCTGCCAATGGATTTTCAAAAGAACAGGTTCTGGAGTATGCGGTCCAGGCAGAGAGCTTTTCTAACCATCCTATTGCAAAATCCATTCTCTCTGCTTATGGAAAAGAAATTGACCAATCAGTTATCTCTGATTACAAGGAAATTTCCGGATATGGAATCAGTGCCATGGCAGGAAAGAAGAAAGTTTATGCCGGCAATACGAAACTTATGGATTCAGAGCATGTGGAGTACACAGCCTGTGAAAAAGTTGGTACAAAGGTTTATGTAGCAGTAGATGGTCAATATGCCGGATGCATTCTGATAACAGATGAAGTAAAGCCGGACAGCAAAAAAGCAATTTCTGATTTGAAACATATCGGTGTGGAAAAAACAGTCATTCTTACTGGTGATGATGAAAAAATCGGAAAGGCTGTTGCGGAAGAATTGCAGTTGGATGAATATTATGCACAACTGTTTCCTAATCAAAAAGTGGAAAAGGTTGAGCTGTTAGACAGTAAAAAGAGACAGGGAAGCAAATTAGCTTTTGTTGGTGATGGTATCAATGACGCTCCTGTCCTTGCTCGTGCGGATGTTGGTATCGCAATGGGTGGTCTTGGTTCAGATGCGGCCATTGAAGCTGCGGATGTGGTTCTGATGACAGATGAACCATCTAAGCTGGTGGATGCGATTGATGTGGCAAAAGTGACAAAGCAAATTGTCATGCAGAATATAGTGATTGCCCTTGGAATTAAGAGTGTGTTCCTGATCCTTGGTGCTCTGGGTATAGCTGGAATGTGGGAAGCTGTATTTGGTGATGTAGGCGTTACCATAATTGCCGTTTTGAACGCAATGAGGATTTTAAAAAAATAAGAAACGAGGTGGCAATGTGAAACGGAAATTGATTCTGTTAGCAGTTACAATTGTTTTTCTTGCAGGTTTCGGTGTACTTTTGCACTCACCGCCCTCTATGATTGATGCAGTCACAGGAGTAACACCGAAAGCCAAAAAAGCTGCCCAAGCCGCCGCACAGTTGGAAGGCTCTTATGTTCTCGGTATTAATATGATGTCAGATGGTCTCGACAATGAGAACACCCGGAATAAATTAAAAGAATTGGCACTGGACGATTCGAAAACAAATGAAACAGATCTCATGAAAACGGACATTAGTTTTCGGTTATATGTATCTGAGACGGATTATCCGCTTGTCATTTATGCTAAGAAACTCTGTGATAGGTTGAAACAGGCCGGTTTTTTCGTAGATCTGAAAGAGTACAGTAACACAATGATGCTATCAAGAGTGGTAAGTGGAAAGTATGATGTATTTCTGGTATCGGATGATTTTATTGACGTTACAACGCTAACACGGATGGACTATATGATTATGGACAGCGAAGAAATGAGGTAAGCGGGAATTTATGAGAAAATGGAATACGATTTTGTCTGTTTTAATGCTTCTCATTTTTATGATTCATGGAATCATGGGCAGCTTTATGCTGAACGGAGTTGGAAGTAGTGCAGGGAAACTTCTTGCATGGATTGGTGTTGGTATTCTTGTTGTGCATACGGTGATTGGTGTCATCCTGACGGTACAGAGTTTACAGACAGCGAAGCAATCAGGAAAAATGTATCTGAAACAAAAAGTCATATTTTGGGCGAGACGAGCCAGTGGGATGGCAATACTGATTCTGCTGTTATTCCATATTGGCTTGTTTGGAAAGGTGCAGAATGGGACATATATTTTGTTCCCTTTTACAACTGTAAAGATGGTAACTCAGCTTTTGTTCGTAGCGGCAATCTTTGTTCATATTTTTATCAATATCCGACCATTGCTCGTATCACTGGGAATCATCAGTTATAAAGAACGAAGGAGTGATATTTATTTGATCCTTTCGGTGCTTCTTCTTTTTATAGCGGGAGCGGTTATTTTATATTATATTGGGTGGCAATATCTATGAGTAAGACAATTATTATTATAGGTGCTGGACTGGCAGGACTTTCAGCGACTTTGCAGGCAGCGGAAAATAGATGCAATGTAAAACTGGTTTCCTCCCTTCCGTCAGAGCGGGCACAGTCTGTTATGGCGGAGGGCGGTATCAACGCAGCTTTGAATACAAAAGATGAAAACGACAGTCCCGAAGAACATTTTACAGATACAATAAAGGCAGCATGTGGTCTGGCAGATCCAAATGCAGTTTGGGGAATGACACAGGCAGCACCGGAGCTGGTGCACTGGCTGCTAAAACTTGGAGTTAAATTTAACATGAGTGGCTATAATGATGTGGATCTGCGGAATTTTGGCGGGCAGAAAAAGAAACGGACTGCTTTTGCACAGAGCGATACCGGGAAGCAGATCATGACAGCTATGATAGACGCTGTTCGTAGGAAAGAAGCATCTGGTATGGTAGAACGGTTCAGCCATCATTCTTTCCTAACACTTCGTCTGTGTGGCAATATTTGTTGTGGCTGCGTAATCAGGGATGAATACAGTCAGGAGACTGTGGAATTACCGGGGGATGCGGTTATTGTTGCCACCGGTGGTATGCACGGATTGTTTGGAAATACAACGGGTTCGCTGAGCAATACAGGAGAAGTCACCGCAGAATTGTTCCGGCTTGGTGTTCCTCTGGCAAATGGCGAGATGATCCAGTATCATCCGACAACTGTGAAATGTGGTGGAAAACGCATGCTCATCAGCGAGGCGGCCAGAGGGGAAGGTGGCAGGTTGTTTGCCATGAAAGATGGAAAACAATGGTATTTCATGGAGGAAAAATACCCGGAGCTTGGAAATCTGATGCCACGAGATATTACCGCCAGAGAGATATGGAAGGTCAGCCATGAATCAGAGGTGTTTCTTGACATGACGGAAATATCGGAGGAGATTATTTCAAATAAGCTATCTGGTCTGGAAGACGATTGTATGACCTATCTGCATAAAGATATACGAAAGGAACCGGTGTCTGTTTTACCGGGAATTCACTATTTTATGGGAGGCATTCTGGTGGATGAGCAGCACAGAACGCCGATTCAGAATCTTTGCGCTGCCGGAGAATGCTGTGCCCAATATCATGGTGCCAACCGTCTTGGTGGAAATTCTCTGTTAGGAGCGTTATACGGAGGGCGTGTTGCGGCAAAATCAGCATGCGAACAGGCAGATGTAGTAGATCTATCTTGTGCGACACAGATAGATTTTCCGCCAGCGTCTCAAATTTCAGAAATAAAGCAATTAAACAAAGTGATGCAGGAGACTATGGGCGTTGTCAGAAATGAGAATACGTTGTTAAATGGGATTCAAACGGTACAAGCGCTGACAGGAAATCTTCCATTGCTTGGCATGGCAGTTCTAAAGAGTGCTCTTGCAAGAAAAGAAAGCCGTGGTGCACACTGGCGGGAGGATCATCCGAAGAGCAATGACGATGATTACCTTAAAACAACGGTAGCCAGATTTGATGGAAAGCAGATACAGATTTCCTTTGTACCTGTTCCAGAAAGGCGGTGATTCACTTGGTATATAAAATAAGAATCAGGCGGCAGGAGAGTCAGAAATCAGACAGTTATTGGCAGGAATTTGAGTATGACGGAAGCAAAAACAGCTCTGTTGCCACTGTTCTAAAGGAATTGAACAGTAGAACCCCTTTGAAAGATAACTCAGGAAATATAGTTACTCCCATCAGCTGGGAATGTAGCTGTATGGTGCGAAAATGTGGGGCTTGCGCCATGCTGATTAACGAACGTCCGAGGTTGGCATGCTCTACATTTCTACATACGTTAAAAGGTTCTACAATCATCTTGGAACCTTTAAGCAAATTTCCGCTTGTAAGAGATTTGATCGTTGACCGGTCAAATTTGTTTGAAAATTTGAAAAAACTGAACCTTTGGCTTGAAAGTGAAGCTTATATGAGTTCGTGGACACATGAACCGAGATACCAGTCGGCACGCTGTCTGATGTGTGGCTGTTGCCTTGAAGTGTGTCCTAACTTCTCTGCAAATGGGACTTTCGCAGGCACTGTTGCTGCAGTCAATGCATTTCGGATTCTGAATGAAGAACAGGAAAGCACTCATTTGAATGAGATTTCTGCTGAATATAAGAAGAGATTTTTTGAAGGATGCGGGAAGTCGTTATCTTGTCATAATATTTGTCCGATTGGTCTGCCTGTGGAAGAATTGCTTGTAAGGTCGAATGCAGCGGCTGTTTGGGGCAAATAAAATGGATGATAAAAGCTATAATGAATGTATGAAGAGAATCAAAAACTTGATTCTCTTTTTTAAAATAAATACATTGATAAATATCTATGTATATATTATATTGAACATAGACAATGATCAATGTGAGGTGTTAATATGAATGCAATGGATGTGGCTTTGATATGCAAGGCTTTGGGCGATGCGAACAGGCTGGAAATTGTACAGATGCTGTCGGATGGAGAATAGTGCGGGTGTAAATTTTTGGAAAGATTTGAAATTACCCAGCTAACTTTATCCCATCATATGAAGATATTGGTAGGATGCGGCCTTGTGAATGATCGTAAGGAAGGAAAATGGCATCACTATTCTTTGAATTGTGAGACATTGATGAATTACAAACACTTTATAGAATCCCTTACTTGCCTTGGATGCGGTGACGGGGATTGTTGTAAATAATTTAAGGAGAGCAGATATCATGAAAAAAAGAGTGAATATTTGAAGAATGTTTTTACAAGCACCTATATTAAAGATGTAATGGAGCGCAATAAAGTTCTTAAAGATGCATCTATAATGGATGATTTGTTGGATATTATATCTTCATCTATTGGTTCTTTATCTAATCCAACTAAGCTAGCAAATACTTTTATGTCAGAAAAAAATATAAAGATATCTCAGCTTACAGTAAGTAATTATTTGGATTATTTTATTGATGCTTTTTTAATTGAAAAAGCCGGAAGATATGATGTGAAAGGAAGGAAATATATATCATCTCCGTATAAATACTATTTTTCAGATATTGGGCTTAGAAATGTAAGGCTAAATTTTAGACAGAATGAGCAGTCACATATTATGGAGAATGTAATATATAATGAACTTCGTATGAGGGGATTAAATGTAGACGTTGGTGTTGTGGAATATAACTATAAAGATGAGAATAAAAAAACGATTAGAAAAAATTTAGAAATAGACTTTATTATCAATAGAGGAAGTAATAGATATTATATTCAATCTGCACTTAATGTTGATACAAAAGAAAAACAAGTACAAGAAACGGAATCCTTGAGAAGAACAGGAGATTCATTTAAGAAAGTTGTTATAGTTAGAAACAACATAGTACCTAGATTTGATGATGATGGAATTTTGTATATTGGAGTAGAGGATTTTCTCTTGGATGAAACAGCACTGGATTTATAGAAATAGCATCGTGCGATTTAATAAAAATGCGTATAAAAAGATGAAAAACGGCAAAGCGGTGTTTATTTTTATTCGGAAAGAATAATGAAGAGGAAGATATGGTTTATATCGGCCAAGCCGGTAGCAGAAAGAACGGTGAAGGCGTGTTATTCAGGGTGGCGGAACATCTGAAAGACGAGTTTTATTTTACGGAAGCCGTTATGTTTACCACGAGTGATAATTCATGGGGACCGACAGAAATCAGCTATCTTGAAAATAAATTTACTAAGTTGGCAATCCGCACGGGGCGGTATACCGTGAAAAACGGCAATGAACCCAATCCCGGTAATGTTACGGAAGAAAAGGCGGATATGAAGTCATACGCGATGACGGTAAAGTGGCCGTGAATCTAAGTGAGGGCGAGCGCAACTTCATTGCGTTCCTCTACTTCTATTATGTAGTTCGCGGCATGCGGTCAGAAACAGATTCTGGCAAAAACAAGATCGTCGTAATCGATGATCCGGTTTCAAGTATGGACAGCAGCGCCCTCTTCATCGTAGGTTCGCTGGTCAGGGAAATGATAGGAATATGTGCAAATGTTGCCGATCCGGTTGAAAACGAGAATCCGATATTCGCTGGAAGGTACATCGAGCAGATCTTTATCCTGACGCATAACGCTTACTTTCATTAACAGGTCGTATATGATCAGGTAGGCCGGTACAGATACGTTTCGCTGTACAAGATTAACAAGAAGAACAACGTGTCTTTAGTTGAAATTTGTGTCATTCCTGCAGGTAGGATTAGCGAAAGGGACAGAAACTATGATCCGGTACAGGGCTCCTATCATGCGCTTTGGCGCGAATACGAATTGCTGGATTCGCCAATCCCGCGATGAATGTCATGCGCCGGATTCTGGAGCACTACTTCATACAGCTTTGCGGGTACGATAGCGCCACAATGAGTACGAAGGTGCTGGAAGCTGTAAAGAAAAAGATTAATGAGGAATCCGGCGGAATGGGGCAGATTACACGAAATACCATCTGGCAGGGGCCATGCTCTCCTATATCCGGCATACAGAGTCTTTTAATGAAGGGATGTACTTTGTCGATGAAAGCATCGACTGCGACCGGTACCGGGATGTGTTCCACTTGATTTTCGTGGTGATGGATTAGGAATAGCATTACAAGAGAATGATGGAAGAAGTCGGATAAGGTTGTCCACGCCATTTGGCCCACGGAATAAATTACATATGGAAGGCGAGCAAGCTCAATGAAGGTATTTGATAATGTCACGAACATCGTTCGAGACGACATGGAAAAAACGATAAAGCGGAATAGCAAGGTTTCTGTGGCAGCGGCTTGCTTTTCTATGTATGCCTATAGTGAATTGAAGAAGCGGCTTGAAAGCATTGATGAGTTCCGTTTTATTTTCACGTCTCCGACATTTATCAAGGAGAAGGCCGAGAAGCAAAAGCGGGAATTTTACATTCCACGCCTCAGTCGTGAGAGCAGCCTGTATGGTACAGAATTTGAAATAAAGCTGCGTAACGAGATGACGCAGAAGGCCATTGCCAAGGAATGCGCAGATTGGATAAAGCGCAAGGCGACCTTTAAGTCTAACGTTACCGGTGAGAACATGGGCGGCTTTATGACCGTCAATGCTCCTGCGGAAGAAGTAGCATATATGCCGATGAACGGTTTCACGACTGTTGATATCGGCTGCGAGCGTGGCAATAATAGCTACAACATGGTCAACCGTATGGAGGCACCGTTCTCCACGCAGTACATGCAGCTTTTTGAGTCGCTTTGGAATGACAAAGATAAGATGCAGGACGTGACCGATGTCATCATTTCAAATATCAGTACGGCCTACAATGAGAACTCGCCGGAATTCATTTATTTCATGACGCTTTACAATGTTTTCAGTGAATTCCTTGATGATATTTCAGAGGACGTTCTGCCGAATGAGGCGACTGGTTTTAAGCAAAGCAAAATTTGGAGCATGTTATATGACTTCCAGAGGGACGCGGTACTTGCGATCATCAACAAGCTGGAGAGATACAACGGTTGTATTCTTGCTGACAGCGTCGGTCTTGGCAAGACCTTCACTGCGCTGGCGGTTATCAAATATTACGAGAACAGGAATAAAACTGTCCTTGTCCTCTGCCCGAAGAAGCTATCGGAAAACTGGAATACCTACAAGGATAACTATGTAAATAATCCGATTGCATCAGACCGACTGAATTATGATGTTCTCTTTCATACCGACCTTTCTCGTTCTGGCGGCTTTTCTAATGGCCTCGACCTTGATCGATTGAACTGGGGTAACTACGATCTTGTGGTCATCGATGAGTCTCACAATTTCAGAAATGGTGCAGGCACTCATGCCAACACGCAGGAGAACCGCTATGTGAAGTTAATGGATAAGGTCATCCGGGCAGGCGTGAAAACGAAAGTGTTGATGCTGTCTGCCACGCCGGTCAATAACCGTTTTACTGATCTTAAAAATCAGCTGGCCATTGCCTATGAAGGAAATTCAGAGTTTATCAATGACAAGCTCGATACCAAGAAGCCGATTGAAGACATATTCCGCCTGGCTCAAAAAGCGTTCAATGCCTGGAGTAAGCTTGATCCGGAAGACCGGACAACTGATGCATTGCTCCGCACACTGGATTTTGATTTCTTTGAAGTTCTTGACAGCGTGACGATTGCCCGCTCCAGAAAACATATAGAGAAGTATTACAACACTGAGGAAATAGGTAAGTTCCCGCAGCGCCTGAAACCTATATCAAGGCGTCCGAGCATGACCGATCTTTCGAGCGCCATAAACTATAACCAGGTTTACGAGCAGCTGATGCAACTGACGCTCGTGATCTACACGCCATCAAATTATATCTTTCCTAGCAAGATGTCGAAGTACATTGACCTCACGCACAACAAAGGAAATAACCTCACGCAGAAAGGCCGTGAGCAAGGTATCCGGCGTTTGATGAGTATCAACCTCCTGAAGCGTCTGGAAAGCTCTGTGTATTCCTTCAATTTGACGCTGAACAGAATTTTGGAGCTGATAAAGAGCACCATCACTGCCATTGACAGCTTTGAGAAAAACGGAAAAGCTGATTTGGACATGTATGAGGCTTCGGACAGCGATTTTGATATTGATGACGAGAATAACGATTACTTCACCGTCGGCAAAAAGGTAAAGATTGACCTTGCCGATATGGACTATAAAACATGGCGAGATGAGCTGCAGCACGATGCAGATACGCTTGAGCTTCTGACGCTTATGATCGCAGATGTTACACCGGAGCATGACCTGAAACTGCAGACCTTGTTGCACCTGCTGGATGAGAAAATGAAGCATCCAATCAATGAGGGCAACAAGAAAGTGCTGATCTTCTCCGCATTCTCTGATACGGCAGAATATCTGTACGATCAAGTGTCTGCCTACATGAAATCAAACTATGGTCTGGATACAGCGGTTATTACCGGAAGCATTGACGGACGGACTACCATCAAAGGCCTAAAAGCCACGCTCAATAATGTGCTGACCTGCTTCTCGCCTATATCAAAGAGCCGTGACGTTCTGATGCCGGACAGCACGAAGGAAATTGATATCCTGATTGCTACGGACTGTATTTCTGAAGGTCAAAACTTGCAGGACTGCGACTATCTGGTGAATTACGACATTCACTGGAATCCGGTGCGCATTATTCAGAGGTTCGGTCGAATTGACCGTATTGGCAGCAGGAACCAGTATATCCAGCTGGTAAACTTCTGGCCGGACATGACGCTGGATGATTACATCAACCTGAAGTCTCGCGTTGAGACCAGAATGAAGATTTCCGTCATGACTTCGACCGGTGACGATAACCTGATCAATCCGGAAGAAAAAGGCGATCTCGAATACAGAAAACAGCAGCTGAAGCGTCTGCAAGAAGAGGTCGTGGATATTGAAGATATGTCGACAGGCATTTCCATCATGGATCTGGGACTCAATGAGTTCCGGCTCGACCTTCTGGAATATATAAAGACACATGACCTTAGTACGAAGCCAAAAGGCTTGCATGCAGTAGTTCCGGCTACGGAAGAGAATCCGGAGGGCGTGATCTTTGTCCTGCGGAACATCAACAACAGCATTAATATTGATAACCAGAATCGCATTCACCCGTTCTACATGGTGTATATCGGTGTAGATGGAGACATTGTTTGCGATTATCTGAATCCGAAGAAGCTGCTGGATACCGTCCGGCTGCTGTGTCGGGGTAAGTCCGAACCGATTCTGACGCTGTGCGAGAAATTCAATAAGGAAACTGATGATGGAAGGAACATGGAGGAGGTTTCGCAGCTTCTTTCCGATGCGGTCAATTCCATCATCGATGTGAAGGAAGAAAGCGATATTGACAGCTTGTTCTCTGCTGGAGGGACTTCTGCCCTGATGTCAGAGATCAATGGACTGGACGACTTTGAGCTTATTTGCTTCTTAGTAGTGAAATGAGGAGGTGTATCCGGTGATTGGATTACCGAAGAGCACGGAGTTTAACCGGCGCATACCGAAGCAGAAATTCTATGAGAACATTTCTGTATCGCCGACGTTAAAGCGAGTGTTCATAGAACAGATCAAGGTGATCTACTGGCGCAACAAAGTGACTGCGACAACTATGAATCTTGCAGCCGGAGACACCGTGACGGAGCTGGAGGTATTTGAGGTAAAGCTAAACGGGCAACAGCTCGATGAATCTGTCCTCCGGCAGATAGATAAAGAGATACCATACCACATCCTGTTCCTACTGGAGTATGATGGCAAGTATCAGGCGTGGACAGCATACAAGGAGGCAGCGGCCTTCGGATCCAATGCTTTTAAGGTAGGCACCTACTACCACACAGACTGGCTCCCGGAAACCGAGCTGCCTCTGAAGGTGGAAGGCTTAAGCGTCGATAAGGTATATGAAAATTTTGTGCGGCAGATTGCCGGTGACGCACTCCGCTCCGAAGAGGGCAAGACGGAATCACTGAAGGAATCTGTGGAGCGTGATAACCGCAGGCAGGAGCTGGAAAAGCAGGTCGCGGCACTGCAAACGAAAGTCCGCAAGGAAAAACAGCTGAACAAGCAGGTGCAGCTGAATGCGGAGCTGAAGAAACTGAAGAAAGAACTGGAGGAACTCTGATATGGAGAAAATGAGAATGGAATCATTTGACCAGACTCAAAGCAATGTAGACAAGATTGCTGAACTTTTCCCAAATTGCATTACAGAAACCGTTGATGAAAACGGCAAGCTGAAGAGGGCTATCAACTTTGAGTTGCTCCGCCAGATGCTTTCCGGAGATGTTCTGGAAGGTGACGAGGCCTATGAGTTTACCTGGGTCGGCAAGAAGGCGACCATTGTTGAGGCCAATAAGCCTATCCGTAAGACACTGCGTCCCTGCCCCTATGAGAGTGTTAACTGGGATACTACCGAAAACCTTTACATTGAGGGCGACAACCTGGAAGTTCTCAAGCTGTTGCAGGAGAGCTATCTCGGCAAGGTCAAGATGATCTATATCGACCCGCCGTACAACACCGGCAACGACTTCATCTACGCCGACGATTTCATGCGCTCGCAGGAAGAAGAAAACGCGCAGATGGGAATGTATGACGAGGACGAAAACCGCCTGTTCAAGAATACCGACACCAACGGACGTTTTCATTCCGACTGGTGCAGTATGATTTATCCAAGGTTGATGCTGGCGAGAAATCTGCTGACGGATGATGGACTCTTCTTTGTATCAATTGATGACAACGAAGAGCAAAATATTCGGAAACTCTGTGACGAAGTATTTGGTGAATCGAACTTTATCGCATGTATCGTGTGGCAAAAAATACACAGTATTAAGAACGATGCAAAATATTTCTCTGAAAATCACGAATACGCATTAGTATACGCAAAATCCATTGATTCAA
Organism: Megasphaera sp. UPII 135-E; assembly: GCF_000221545.1. Lineage (NCBI taxonomy): Bacteria > Bacillati > Bacillota > Negativicutes > Veillonellales > Veillonellaceae > Megasphaera > Megasphaera sp. UPII 135-E. Next base: position 117,620 of record NZ_AFUG01000007.1, on the reverse strand, counting down.
TAAAGCTCAACCTTCTGCCTCGAACGGAAGAGATGAATAGTCGCTATAAAAATCCTGACGGTGATCCAAGAGGTAGTTGGCAATCCGGCGACCTTGTTGCAAGTGGCGAAAGAAGCAACGGGCATTTTCTCGTTACAAGTCCTAAAACCGGAAAAACATTTGATGTTCCTCAAGGAAAGCATTGGGTTTATTCTCAAGAGAACCTTTTGGCGATGGTTGCGGATAACCGTATTTGGTTTGGAGAGGATGGAAACTCTTTCCCCCGAAAGAAAAGGTTCTTGACCGAAGTGCAAGATGGAAGAACACCGAATACTTTGTGGTTAAGTGACGAAGTTGGTCATAACCAAGCAGCAGCAAGGGAAGTAAAAGCACTTTTCGACGATAAGAAGTTTTTTGATTTCCCAAAACCAGTAAATTACATTAAGCAAATGCTGCAAATTGCAGCTGATTCTAATAGCATTATACTGGACTTCTTCTCCGGCTCTGCTACCACCGCCCATGCCGTCATGCAGCTCAACGCCGAGGATGGCGGACACCGCAAGTTCATCATGGTGCAGCTCCCCGAAAAGTGTGACGAGCAGAGCGAAGCCTATAAAGCTGGCTACAAGACCATCTGTGAAATCGGCAAGGAGCGCATCCGCCGCGCCGCAAAGAAAATCGCAGAGGAAAATCCCGCAGTTGCCTTTGACGGCGGTTTCCGTGTATTCAAACTTGATGATAGCAATATGAACGATGTGTATTATTCTGCCGGAGAGTACCATCAGGACATGCTGTCCTTTCTGGAATCTAATGTTAAGTCAGACCGTAATGACCTTGACCTGTTATTCGGTTGTCTGCTTGAATGGGGACTCCCGCTTTCCATGCCTTACACATCAGAGCAAATTGAAGGCTGCACCGTGCATACCTATAACGACGGTGACTTGATAGCTTGCTTTGACGAAAATATTCCTGATAGCGTAATTAAGGAAATCGCCAAGCGACGGCCACTTCGAGCAGTATTCCGTGACAGCAGCTTTGCTAACAGCCCTTCCAAGATTAATGTCGGTGAAATTTTCAAAATGCTGGCACCGGATACAAGGGTCAAAGTGATTTAAGGAGGTGGCATCCGCATGAGGATACAATACAAACATCAAAAATTCCAAGCCGATGCTGCCAAGGCTGTCGTGGATGTATTTGCAGGTCAGCCTTATTTGACGCCTACCTATATGATGGACAGAGGAACTGGTATGTTTCAGATTGGACTGAACGAGGAACGAGATTATACCGGTTGGAGTAATCAAAAGATTGTGCCGGAGCTTTCCGACCATCTTATTCTGGAACATATACAGAAAATACAGCGTACAAATCAGATCCGGCCTTCATCGAAGCTGGAAGGCCGCAGCGAGGGCTTCAATCTCACAATCGAGATGGAGACCGGTGTCGGCAAAACCTATACTTATATCAAGACCATGTATGAGCTGAACCGTGCCTATGGTTGGAGCAAGTTCATTATTGTCGTACCGAGCATCGCCATCCGTGAAGGAGTGTATAAGTCCTTCCATATGACGCAGGAGCACTTCGCAGAGGAGTACGGAAAGAAGATCCGTTTCTTTATTTACAATTCTGCACAGCTCACGGAGATTGACCGCTTTGCTTCCGACAGCTCCATCAATGTCATGATTATCAATTCGCAGGCTTTCAATGCCAAGGGCAAGGATGCAAGACGTATTTATATGAAGCTGGACGAGTTCCGTTCCCGCAGGCCGATTGACATCATTGCGAAAACGAATCCGATCCTGATAATCGATGAGCCGCAGTCCGTGGAGGGTAAGAAGACAAAGGAACGCCTGAAGGAATTTCAGCCGCTCTTGACGCTACGTTATTCCGCTACGCATAAATCGGACAGCATTTACAACATGATTTATCGGCTGGATGCGATGGAAGCATACAACAAGCGTCTGGTTAAGAAAATCGCCGTCAAGGGCATCACTGAGACCGGCAGCACAGCTACGGACGGCTATCTCTATCTGGAAGGTCTGAATCTCTCCAAGAGTGATCCGACTGCCACGCTGCAGTTTGAGGTCAAAATGGCCGGCGGTACACTGAAGAAAAAGAGCCGCGTCGTGAAAATCGGAGATAATCTCTACGACTATTCCGGTGGGCTGGAAGAATATAAAAACGGTTTTGTGGTAAAGCAGATCGATGGTCGTGACGACTCCGTGGAATTCCTGAACGGCATCAAGATTTACGCCGGTGATGTGATAGGTGCGGTTGACGAAGACCAGTTGCGCCGTATCCAGATCAGAGAGACGATTCTGTCGCATATTCAGAGGGAACGTCAGCTCTTTTATAAGGGCATCAAGGTGTTGTCGCTGTTCTTCATTGATGAAGTAGAACATTACAGAATTTACGATACAGCAGGACAGGCGCAGAACGGTATCTTTGCCACAATGTTCGAGGAAGAATACCGGGACGTCATCAGCAACATGCAGAGGGAGATTGGCGATGACGAGTATATGAAATATCTCGCGGCTATACCTGCAGACAAAACGCACGCCGGTTATTTCTCTATCGATAAGAAAGGCCACATGATCAACAGTAAGGTTGCTCGTAAAGAAACCACCTCGGATGACGTGAGCGCTTATGAGCTGATCATGAAGAATAAGGAATTGCTCCTTGACCGTGATCCGAAGAAGTCGCCGGTGCGCTTTATTTTTTCACACTCTGCGCTGCGCGAAGGCTGGGACAATCCTAATGTATTCCAGATCTGCACGCTGAAGCAGTCCGGTAGTGATGTACGCAAGCGTCAGGAAGTAGGCCGTGGACTGCGCCTTTGCGTCAATCAGGACGGAGAGCGTATGGATACCAATGCGCTCGGAAACGACGTTCATAACGTGAATGTTCTGACGGTTATCGCCAGTGAGAGCTACGATTCTTTTGCTAAGGGACTGCAAACCGAGATGGCGGATGCTGTTGCCGACAGACCGCGTGCAGTTACAGTTGACCTGTTTGTCGGCAAGGTTATCAAGGACGATAAGGGGAATGAACAGGTTATCGATCAGGATACTGCTTCGGCGATCCACTACGACATGATTGTAAACGGCTATATCGACCGCAAGGGTGTCCTGACGGATAAGTATTACGAGGATAAGGCAAACGGAGAAATCAAGGTCGCAGAAGAAGTAGCTGACTCTGCTGCCTCTGTTATTGAGATTGTTGACTCCATCTACGATGCCCGCAGCATGCAGCCTGAAAATGCCCGCAGCAACAATGTCGAGCTTCAGGTGGATGAGGATAAGCTGGCAATGCCGGAGTTCAAAGCTCTGTGGTCAAAGATCAATTCCAAGTCGGTTTATGTGGTTGACTTTGATACTGATGAGCTTATCAGGAAGTCTATAGATTCCCTTGATGACAAGCTGCGTGTTTCAAAGATTTACTTTCGGGTAGAGTCCGGCGCAATGGATACTATCAAATCGAAAGAGGAGCTGGTCGCCGGAGCTTCTTTCGCGAAGGAAGAGTCTACCAGCTATGGCGTGACCATCACGGCAAACTCGAATGTAAAATATGACCTCATCGGAAAACTGGTGGATGAGACCGGCCTTACACGAAAAGCGGTTATTGCTATCCTTCAGGGTATTCAGCCGCACGTGTTTAATCAGTTTAAGGACAATCCGGAGGAATTCATCGTCAAAGTCGCTGCGTTAATCAACGATGAGAAAGCCACGGCAATCATTGAGCATATTACTTATGATGTGCTGGATGAGCACTATGGCATGGATGTTTTCACCGATCCTACCATCAAGGGCAAGCTGGGAGTAAATGCCATGAAGGCAAAGAAGCATCTCTACGATCATATCGTTTACGATTCATCGAATGAGCGTGATTTTGCCACAGACCTTGATACGAATACCGATGTCGCGGTTTACGTGAAACTGCCGGATGGATTCTATATTTCCACGCCGGTAGGACACTATAATCCGGACTGGGCGATTGCTTTCTACGAAGGCAAGGTAAAACACATATACTTCGTGGCAGAGACGAAGGGCTCCATGAGTTCGATGCAGCTGCGCCTGATCGAAGAGTCCAAGATTCACTGCGCGAGAGAGCATTTTAAGGCCATCTCCAATGGAAACGTGGTATACGACGTAGTCGATAGCTACAAGTCCCTGTTAGAGAAGGTGATGAAATAAGAATGGGAGGGCTGACTGATGGCGACACGCGGAAAGAACATACAATTATTCTTGATGGACGGTGAGGCTGGAGGTAGAATCAAATGCACTCTCGCAAACTGGACGGGTGTTGCCTATAAGATTCCGAGAACAGAACTCGACAAGTGTAAAGAACGCGATGACCTGAAACAGAGCGGAGTTTACTTCCTTTTTGGGACTTCTGATGAGACGGGCAAGGGCGTCGTATATATCGGGCAGGCTGGTGCACGTAAGAACGGCGAGGGTATTCTCAATCGTCTGCAGGAGCACAAGCGCAATCCGGAGAAGGATTATTGGACAGAGGCCATTATCTTTACTACATCCAACAATTCTTTCGGCCCGACTGAAATTAGCTATCTTGAAAACCGCTTCTGCAATCTCGCACTTGAAGCTAACCGGTATGAGGTCAAGAATGGCAACGATCCGACTCCCGGCAACATTACAGAAGAGGAAGAAAGCGAGATGGAGGAGTTCATTGACTATGCGAAGGTAATTATGGGCACCCTCGGTCACAAATTATTTGAGCCTATCAGTAAGACGGTATCTCAAGCAGCAAAAGGTACCTCAGCTATTCTGAAGGATCATTCCAACTTACACCTTGAACGGACTATAAAGAAGATTGGAAAAGTTGAGGCTGATGGTTCGCAAACATCAGAGGGATTTGTCGTATTCAAGGGAAGCCACATTTCTCTTGCCGATGACAATACTATTCCTGCTGTTATAAAAGAACGAAGGAAAAATGCATTGATTGATGAGCAAGGCGTGTTACAGGAAGATATGCTTTTTACCAGTCCGTCATATGCAGCGATGTTTGTTATTGGCAAAAGTGCTAATGGCCTTACAAGTTGGAAAACTGCTGATGGAAAAACTCTAAAATCATTGGAATCCAGCCATGACACGGAGCAAACAGATGAAACATAAGGTTAAGGTGCAGGTTCCTGTTGAAAAGCGTCGGACACTGGCGGGGTATGAGGATGTGGAATGCTACTACGAGGGGATTCTTCAGGTGGCAAAGATGCAGTCATTCTTCCTGGAACACTCTGCAGGCTTCCATACCGTAGAGGCAAGAAATGTCTGGAAAGAGTATACTGAGGACTACTACTACATGGATACCTATTATCGGCAGTATCACTTGGCGTTTGGAAAGAGTCTGACCGTTGGCAACGACCATTTGGATGATCTTTTCAAGCAGGTAACCGATACGGTGGAAGGTCTTTATACGCACTGGTTCCTTGGCGAGTTGGGCAAGAATTGGTCCGAGGTCTGTGCCGATGAATTGGCGAAATATGGTCGCATTATGGAAGTAGCTCAGCAAGTGGACTTTTATAATCAGAATGTTAAGAGTGAGGGAAATCGAGTGTTTGTCATCATCTCGGATGCCTTCTGTTATGAGGTGGCGGTATCTCTGGCAGAACAGCTTCGTAGTGAGACGCAGAGTAAGGTTACGCTTGGTTCTTGTGCAGGTATCTTCCCTACTGTTACAAAATTCGGTATGGCTGCACTTTTGCCGCATAAGCAGCTAACCGTCAGTGAGCGCAGTAATGGGGATCTTCAGATTCTGGCAGATGGAATGTCTACAGATGCAGGGAACAGGGATAAAGTTCTCAAGGCTGCAAATAGCAATAGCGTAGCCTTGAAATATAAAGATATTGCACCGATGAAGCGTGCGGAGAGAAGTGCGTTTGTTAAGGGTATGGATGTCGTTTATATCTATCATGACAAGGTGGATGAGGCCAGTCATACGTCTGACAGTATGGTATTTCCGGCATGTGATGATGCAATTGAAGAAATCAAAAACATGGTAAGAATCATCCGTAATGACTTCGGTGGTACTCGTGTTTACATTACCGCTGACCACGGATTCCTCTATACCTACAGTCCTCTGTCTGAGGATGCTAAGGTAGATAAGACAACACCAAGTGAGCAGGATGTGGAAATTGATCGTCGCTATCTGATTACTCGTAAAGGAGCAACTCCGGACTACTTACTTCCGGTGAAGTTTATGGACGCTGGTTACGATGCCTTTGCGCCGAGGGAAAGCGTCCGTATCAAGAAGAAAGGTGGAGGACTTAATTTCGTGCATGGTGGCATCAGCCTTCAGGAGATGGTGGTTCCGGTTATTGAATATCATTATCTTCGTAACGATTCAAAGGCGTATCAGCGTAACAAGGCTACGTATGACACGAAGCCGGTAGAAGTTGGACTTCTTTCTGCAAGCCGTAAAATTAGCAATATGATATTCTCACTGAACTTTTATCAGAAGGATGTGGTTGGCGATAACCGCAGTGCAGCAAACTATCTGCTGTATTTTGTTGATTCCGATGGAAAGCAGATAAGTGATACCGTAAAGATTATTGCGGACAAGACCGGTGATAAGGGACAGGAGTGCACATTCCGCTGTAGCTTCAACCTGAAATCACTGAAATATGATAATAGAGCAAGCTACTATTTAGTCATCGCAGATGAAACAGGTCTGCAGATGCCGAAGAAAGAAGCGTTCCGGATTGACATCGCATTGCCGTCGATGAGTTTGATTTTTTCAGTTAAGGGCTTATTCGGAAGGAGCAGGAAAGAGTGACAATCTTGAAGTGGGCGCAAGCCCTCGCGAAATAATAAAGGACAAACTGCGTTAAAACTTTGATGGCAAGATTGTTTGCAAAGACTTGACTGAGAAAATCAAGGAGGGTGCCAATGTGCCGGTTTATGTCCCAGAATTTTTGTTGGTCCAATATTGTAGTTCCGACGATGATGAGGTTATCGATCAGGGTGTGCAGAATGTAAAGCGCATTCTTGCCGATAACTTTGTAAGACCGGATGAAGCACAGAAGATTTTGTCAAGACTTCGCAGTTGTGGCGGCCACACAGTTATCTTAGTTGTCAACACATATGTTACACGTTGAGAAGTATTCCGACACAACTTGGTTAGGATTTTTGAAAGTAAGACAGGTCTTCGCTGTTTTATTATATCCGGTTTCATGTTTTGCTACTTGTTTTATCAGTTCTTGTTCACTTGTAAAGACTTTTCTTCCATAAAGAATTTTTCCATCTTCTCTATGACTTCGTTCAACTTTGCCATTCTGTCACGGGGAGTATGGTCCGTCCAGACCTTCTTAATTTTATCTTGTAAAACTTCTTTTATATCCTTTTGCTCTGCATTTAACGTAAACTTTGACCAATCCGTACACGCCGTTACGCTTCAGCATCCCTTGTATTAAGTCCAATTCTTCTTTTTTATGATCCTTAGAATTACTATGCGGTCTTCTTGATTTCAGTACAAGACTCCTGACGGTGCCATCATATTTTTTTAGCTGCCAATATACAAACCATTTATTTGTATAATATCTTCTTGCGGCACGTGTTATCCCGTGTTTTATTGCATATTCACATAAACGTTGGCGAAAACACATTTCTTCGGTTATAATTTTCATGAGAGGTCTCCTTTGATACTTGAGTTTGTGGTAAAACCTATTGTATCAAAGTTCCTCTCTTTTTTCTTTTATTTCTGTAACATATGTCTTATCACATTATAAATGTGTCCTCTTTTAGCGATTTAGTTTATGTTGATTCCTAAGATTTAAGAGCAGCAACAGGACTTGATATTGACGATGAAGCCAACTTCTATGATCCGCTTTCTAAAGACCGCTATAATGATGGTATTCCTGATAGATATGACAATGACTTTTAGGACAGTGATTATTTTGAGTCAACTTATGATGTGGAGGACAATCTTCATAGCAAAGAAGAAAACACACAAAAATCAGAGGATAGGCCATCTATTTTAGGACAGATAAGAGCTTATCAAAATGAAAGTAAAATTGAAGAAAAGCAAAAAACAAAAGAACAGGAAATTTTAAGATAAGGGGAGGGCAACCTCCCTTTTGCCATGAAAGGAGATAAAAACATGGATTACAAAACAATGAGAGATAGAATTGAAGATATGGTAAATGATAACTATAGGGACTTTGTTAAGGAGATTATCAGTATGGAAAAGGGCATTAACGATGAAAGTGCATTAGTCAAACTATACGATGCCTATATGGACAATGACACCGTCAATTTACTGCATGAGGAATTTGACTATATGATTGAGGATTTAAGAGAACAGGGGCAGATAAAAGATCTGCCCTATGTTTAGGAAGAAAAGAATACTCTTATCAATATTGTCGGAAATATTGGTGGAGAGGTCGATGTAGTAGAAAGGGAAAACAAGAATGGAGAAGTCTTTAAGGTGGCGAATTTCTCTGTAGTATCCCAAGATGATGAAGGAAACAAGGTATATCATAATTGTTCAGCTTATGGAGAAAAAAGTGATATTCCAAAGGACTTTGAGCAGGGAGATTTTGTAAAACTCTTTGGACAAATCAGAACTTCCGTTGACGATAATGGCAAGGAACATACTAACATCAGGATACTTTTTTTAAAGCTGTTAAAGGAAAAGGAAAAGATGAAAGGACAGGAAGAAAAGACAGGAAGAAAAGACAGGAAGAAAAGAAAGAAGCAAGCAAAGAAGCTGAGAGATAAATTTACGGTCGGTGTGGTCTTAGGACTGCACCGACTCTTTTTTTATTTTAAAGTTATAGTTGCTCATAAAACGTGCTATAATAATATATGAAAAATCCATATACATGGAGTAAAGGGGCGTAATAATGAAATTTAATTATAATGGTTTGTGGAAATTATTGATAGACAATAATATGAAAAAGAAAGACTTAATTGATGGGACAGGCATTTCACCAACAACAGTAGCAAAGATGGCTAAAGGTGAGCCAGTATCACTATCTATTCTTGGAAAGATTTGTGATGAATTGGGTGCAGATATTGGAGATTTGATTTGTATTGATAAAGAAAGATAGGTGATGTAAATGGCGGACGAAATAAAACATAATAAATTCAATGCACTAACTCCGGAAGTATTAAAAGAAAATAAGCAAATATATACGGAAGCACTTGATTATGCTTTCAGTAATGACGACATAAAAAATATTGCTATTACTGGCATATATGGTTCTGGGAAAAGTACCGTGTGGAACACTTATGTTCATCAAAAGGGATTAAGCAATGTAATTACTGTTTCTTTGGGTAAATATAAAAATAATATTAGTGATGACGATAGTCTAAAAGAAGTATCGGTGACTAAACTTGCCAACTCAGAAACTGATGGTATTGAGGGCAAACTTATAAATGAAAATCGAAAAACAGTGGATATAGATGATGACAATAGAGTGGAAAGACAGCTCATTAATCAGATTCTATCTCAGATAGAATCAAAGAAAATACCACTTAGTAAATATGGTTTTAAATCAAATAAAAGCATTCAGAACATATGCTTACAGTCATTGGCGTTTCTTTCAATAATATGTTCAATACTTCTTTGGATAACGAGAGATACTTTTTTACTTTTTGTTAACGAGTTGCATAAAAATTTCGATGGGAAATCTCTAATATTTTTATGTTCGCTATTGTTGTTTGTGCCATTGTTTTATTATTTGTATATATTCTATAGAGGGAATAAGTTTAGAATTTCTAAAATAACATTCAAAGGTGCGGAAGCGAATATAAATGATGATAAGAGTGATGAGTCCGTATTGGATAGAGACATTAAAGAGTTAGTTTATTTACTAAGAAGCTCCGGTACAAAAGTTGTTGTTTTTGAAGATTTAGATAGATATAACAGCACATCTATTTATACAAAATTGAGAGAGCTTAATTTTCTGTTAAATCATTATTCAAAGATAAACGGAGATAATAAGCCTGTGCGATTTGTATACATGCTTAAAGACAGCCTATTTTTCTCTAAGAACAGAACTAAATTCTTCGACTTTATTTTACCTATTGTGCCTATTGTGGATTCAAAAACATCAGAAAACGAGCTTATTGAACTTTTGAAAGGGGTAGAAAATGCACCGGAGAGAAGTTTATTAGTTGATATTTCCTTGTATGTGGACGATATGAGGCTTCTAAAAAATATAGTTAATGAATATATAGTATATTCTGAAATCATACCATTAGGTCAAATTGAGCTGGAGAGTAACAAGCTATTTGCTTTAATTACCTTGAAAAATATATTTCCCAATGAATTCGATCTTTTGCAGGAAGATAAAGGATTTATAAGAACTATATTTGATGAGTTAGAGTACAATAAGAAAAAAGTTGTTAGCAATCTTAAACAGAAGCTGGAAAAAATAGATGAGAATATTAAATTTATAAATAGTAGAATTGCAAATGATAAGTTTGAAGCAATGGCATTGATGATTTCTACTGATGTAAGACCATATAATAATCAATCTAAAACAATGTCACAATTTCTAAAAGATTGGAGTAAAAATCCTGATAATAGTATTGACATTAAGTATCCAAATGGTAGTCAATACTTTACTTATAATGATTTTTTAAATAGATATGTTTTAACTGATGATGAAAAAAAGGCATTAGTTGAAAAATTCCCAGAAGACTTCTCTGTTGAAATAAATAAACTTAACTTAGATAGAGAAAAAATAAAAAAACAAGTCAAAGATATTGAGATATATAGTTATAAAGAAATAATCTCTAAGTTGACTGCTGAACAAAGGGATGAATTATTTTCAATTGATGGATTTGACATTGTGGAAAGTCATTATTTCCCTCTAATTAGATTTTTAATTGTAGAGGGATTATTGGATGAAACATACTGGTATTATAAGGGCAATTTTAATGTAGATACGTCAAATATATTAAAGAGAAATGACATGATATATATGAAAGGATTAAAAGAAGGCAAATCTCTTGATATTTTTTTGGATGTCGAAACACCTAATGAGATAGTAAACCGCTTAAAACTATCTGATTTTAGTCGTTTCAATATATTGAATAAGAAAGTATTAAAGACTTGTTTGGAGAAAAAACAAACTGAAAATATAGTAGCTATTGTTGATTCAGTTGATATAAATGACAAGTATAATGATTTGCTAAAAATTTTAGACGAGTTTGACTTAGATATAGTTAGGCTCTATTCTAATATGCTGTTTGAAAAAAATGTGGATAGGCTCGTTAGTACTCTGGAATTCTGCGAAGCTGAAAACAGTGGAACATTTCAAAATATATTGATTTCAGTTTTAACACATAAAACTATTGAATTAGATAAATTCGATTTATTTAAGACATATATAGAACAAAATGAGAATATAATATCTTTAATACCGGAGGAACAATTCGATATTTTCATTGATAACATTCGTTCTGGAGGCATGAAGTTTGAAGATGTGTCAGCAGCAAATTGTGATAAAGTAAGGTTGGAAGCGATTGAGCAAATTCGGGCGTACAAGTTGAATTTGAAGAATTTAATATTTATTACCGAAGCAATATTAGAGAAGACTATAGATTACGGAAACTTGTTGAATGAGATTTATAAATCTCCACAACTTTTATCGAGCAAGGAGTATATAGAGGACAATTTTTCGAGTATTATTTCCAACTATATAGATGAAAATGAGAGTGAAGAAGACTATCACAACAATGAGGATATACTGTTTAAAATCCTTCTTTCTGATATTTCTGAAGAATATAAGCTTGCGTATTTAGAAAGAAATGAAACAGTAATTTCAAGCTTAAATGCTCTAAAAGACAGCTCCACAACTACAATTATACTGGATTGCTTATTGCGTAAAAATAAGGTCAAGTTCTGTTCAGATAACATAGCAGTATATTGGGACATGGTTGAGGAATATAGTGATGATTTTATTAAATATCTCGATAATAACCTGGATGAAAATAACAATGAAGATGTATTAAAAAATAATGTAACTATTTGCAATACGCTTATAAATGATGCCTCAGTAAGTGATAAAATTTTTGCGTTCGTCATAAAATTTGCAAATAAACCAATAAGCAATATCAATCATAAACTTACACAAGGTAGAGTTATTACTTTAGTTGACCATAGGTTGATTGAAGTGACGGAAAAGAATATAGAAGTATTGTTGAATAACTCGTATTATGGCGAATTGACCTCGCTGGCAAATGGTAATGACAAAGATATAGAAGAAGCCGTTGTAAATATACTATTAAAGTATGAACTTCCCGATGAGTTGGTATACAGCTTAGTTAATAGTGGGATTTCGGATGAAAATTCTCTGAATTTGATAAGCTTAATAAATGATAGTGTTTTAATTGAAAGAATAAAGCCAACTAAAAAATCCATTATAGAAGCCATCATACAGGGAGATTTATCTTCGGAGAATATTGACTATATATGTAATTCCTTTGATCGGTTTGAGTTAAAAGATGAGTTTATTGATTCATTATATAGGAATAATAAGTTGGAGAAACTGTCAAACAAGAATCTTAATGAAAACTTTATGAACTATGCATTAAAATCGCAAACCATAAGTGTCGATACAAAGGTTTCGTGGATTGCAACAAAGATAGATAACAAAGATGATATAAATACTTTGAAGAAATATATATCTTCAGTTTTAGAAGTTTCTGATTTATCAAATGTTTGGGAGAAGAAACGACCTTTATTAGATAATGCGTATAAAGAGAGAGTCGGGCAAGCGTTAATAAAATCAGGTTATGTTAGACCACGCAAAGACAAGAATGGTCAACGAATTATGCTCCCAAAACGATTAAAAAATACTACTGTTGATACGCATCTATTGTAGAAAGAGAGGTAGGCTTTTTTCTACCGCTCCATCTCTTTCCCCATATATCTCTCGTAGTTTTTCCTGATTTGATACAGTTCGGTCATCTCGGTTTTTGAGGAAGAATACTCTTGCATAAGTGTATTCTTTTTTTTTAGTTTTTCAAGTTCCTCAAAAATCTGCTTGGAATTAGGCATTTTAGAGTACGATTTTTTAAGGTAGGCAAAGGCTTTTTCATACAAGAGAATTTCTGCTTTGTGTTCACAGGCAAAGGCTTTGTCGGTCGGTTCTTTTTTATAAGCTTGATAAATTTGTCGGTATTTTGTCACGGTATGGACTTGTTCCATAGTGGTGGAAAGGGTGGCTATCTTCTCGTCAAGCACCTTGATTTCTTCTTGCAGACTTTGCCTTTTATCAGCACTTTTCTTAATAAAATCATCAGGCTGAGCAATAGATTTAAAGCCTTTTTCACGCATTAAAATAACGGTATCTGAAGCTACTTGCAGGTTGTGTTTGGTAGCCCAGAATTCATATCCCTTGCTTGATTGTGCCTTCTCATTGTTCTTAATATCAATAATATTTCCGACACGCTTTTTAACGGTGAATGTTTTTTGATTGGCATTTTCTGTGATTCTTTCCTTGAGTCTTTCTTCTGTATAATCTTCTCCGATAGTCTTTGCCCTTGTAAATCTTTCCTTGTCTTTATGCTTAAAAGCGATGTGCTTGCCGTATTTGATTTCATATCCGAGATTCGCTATATTCTTTAAGAATTTGTCCCAGTCTTTGGATTGTTTTATCATTCTGTCAATGTCAAATTGGAGCCTACTTTTCCAAGAAGTACCGTTCTTGGCTTGCTCATTTTCATACCAGGACTTGTCGTTCGTCTTATACTTTTTCTTAAATCTTTCGTAGTATTCGTCAATGACAGAGAGGTTATTCTCTTTGCAGAGTTTATCACTCTGATAACGGATTTGGTGGTAGCTTTTCTTGTTAGACTGGTAGCACCTACCTGTTACCATATTTACATTATTGAAGATGATGTGATTGTGGATATGCCCCTTATATACGTGAGTAGATAAGACAAATTCGTACTCATCTTTGAGGATCTTTTTACACAGCTTCATACCAATCTGGTGAGCCAATTCAGGACTTGTTTCTCCCGGTAAAAATGATTGAATGAGATGTCTTGCAAGAACGGTTCCTTTTGTTCCTGCGTCATTTCGTGTCCTTAAAAACTGAGTGTGAGTAGTTGGTTCGTGACATTTATGAGTGCTTACTAAGATTTTTTCATCAGTTTTTTCACTCTTAGTAATGTAATCTATTGCCCAATTTAGAGTTGATTTTATAGGATGTATTTTTGTGATTGCATACTAATCACCAGAACTTTCCTTTGATTTATTTAGAAGTAGGGGGTGGATCTGCCATATTTCTCTTGATAATTTTTCTATCTGTTTATTTATCGATTCGATTTCATTTTTGTAAATAATGCCAGTTGTATTAGTAGCTTTTGCAATCTGATTTATATTATTTGTTGCATTCGAAAGTAGCCATTGTAGGTTTCTAAATGGTTCTAAATCTACAACATAAATTTCTTTTTCCAATACACATTTTCTAAGAAAGTGGGACATAGTTTTGCAATTAGCAAGTTTCATTTTCTTTTCAAAAATTTCTTTTTCTTCATCTGTTAAATATATTTTTAGCTGATTATTTCTTTTTCTATTATCCATAGTATATCTCCTTATCATAAAATATTGGGGTTTTAGGGTTCTCCCTAACAAGGTAAAATTGATAAAAAAAGAAGCAGTCCATAAAGGTTCTGCTTCATCAATTTTCAGTAAGTGTCCGTACACTTACTGTGCTTGCTACATAAGCCACATAAGAATGATTTAAATAGCAAGCGTTAAGCGTTTATTTAATTATATAAAATATTATAGCATAAAAATGAAAATTTAGTTAATTGATTTAGATAATTTTGGATGCCCTTTGATACAAAAAATAATTTTTTCTTAAGAATATCATGGTCTTTTATACAATTATATAACATTGACTACTATAAAATATAGTGATATAATTTATAGTAGTTTTTAATATGGAGGGATAATATGTCAACGATTGATTTAATAGTTTTAGGAATGATTAAAGAAAAAGAACAAAGTGCGTATGACTTACAAAAGAATGTTGAGTATAGAAATATTTCTAAATGGGTTAAAGTTAGCACTCCATCAATTTATAAAAAAGTAATTCAGTTAGAAGAAAAAGGATACATAATAGGCAATTTGTCAAGAGAAGGGAATATGCCGGAAAAGTCTATTTATCGTATTACAGAAGATGGAGAAAAGTATTTTCTCGAAATGATGAAGAAAATATCCGTTCAAATGGTTAATGTATTTTTAGATTTTAATGCAGTTGTTATCAATATGGGAATGCTTTCTAATTCTGAGGAAAAAGAAATTGTAGATAATATTGAAACAGAAATTAAGAAGTATAAAAATGCAGTAAGCAAGTTAGAAATGGAAAGGAAAGAAATTTCTGTATGTGCAAAATCTATTTTAAACCAACAAGTATTGTTATCTGAGGCATTAAATGATTGGATAAATGACTTTAAAAAAGTATATTTTGAGAGGTAATGCGAAATGAAAAACATAGAAGATGATAAGGAGATACTAAAAGAATTAAGAAAGATAACAAAGAACAAAGAAAATTGGAGCATAGTTATTGATTAAGTTGCAACAAAATTAAATGGAAAGTATTCTGTTGATGTAAAGGCAAAGGTGTTATGGCTCATTGGTGAAATGGGACTAAATAATCCTGTGAAAATTAAAAATATGTTGAAGATATTGCAGCTTACTTAAAGAATGATTCACCTAAATTAAGAGAGCGTTCCGTAAATGCATTAGGAAGAATAGGTAGAGCTGATAAAAATCTGATTATACCTTTTTTAGATAAAATAATGGAAATGAAAGAAGACGAGGTAGAAAAAGTTAGACTTTCTTTTGTATGGGCTTGTGAAAATATTGCGACTAATGCTCCTGAACTATTTTACGACAAATTAGATACATTTTATAAAATGATATTAGATCAGGGTGAACGAGTTCGTATAGAAGCACCTGAAATATTTGGAGTAATAGGGAAAAGGAAACCATACTATGTCAAACCGTACTTAGAAAAATTACAATGGTATGCAGATAATGATTCACACCTTGTTGTTCGTATTCATAGTTTAGGTGCAATTAGGATTACTAAAAAAGCTTTAGAGGAGTGCGAGATAAATGCCACAAATGACTAAAGGTGGGAAGTATATTTTTGGTTGGTCGAGGATAAGAGTAAATGGAGAACTGATCTTTCCGAGAATGGCGGTAGATGAATATAAGCTAAAAGAAGAAAATCACATTTATATTGTTTCAGGAAGTAAGCAAACAGGAGGATTTAGTGTAATGACCGAACTTTTACTTTCCCATTCAACACTCAAAAATGTTTTGGAAGAAAATCCAAGTTTAGCAGACAGAAGTTTGAGCGAGGGGGAGTTGATTGCTTATAAAGGAAGAAAATACGGTTGGCTTTCACTAAAAGAAAATACGGTATATCTTTCAAATGATTTGATGAAGATGTTAGAAATAAAAGTCGGGGATAAACTCTTAGCTATTCGTAGTAGTGATATTGCTTTTACAATGGGTGTAAAGGGAAGCTTGATAGAGAAAGCGAACGGCTATCGAGGAATTATTGAAGAATTTTGAGTAAGAAAACTACAAGGAGGTTGAAATAAAATGATATTTTGAAATGATAAAAAATAACAGGTTAATTTTAATAGAAAACTTTTTTTGATACGAGAGGACTGTTTACGCCAAAGTGTAGAAGTCCTCCTTTTTTATGCTCAAAAACCAAAATCAGAGAGCAGAAAAAGGAGGATTACATAATGGATAAAAAAGAATATTTCCTTTATGTCCAAGGAAAAGCGGTTAAGGTAAATGAGGAAATATACAGAGCTTACTGGAGAATAACGGAACACGAAAAATATCTCCAAAGAAAAGATTGGAAGTATAACGTACTTCCCTTTTCTGTATTCGATTATGATGGTCATTTTATAGATAACATCGCAGATGAAAGTATGGATATTGAAAAAATTGTAAAAGTAAAAATGCAAATTGAAGAACTGAATAAGGCATCAGCTACCCTTACAGAAGAAGAAAGGGACATCATTACTGCCATATTTTTCAGAGAGGAGAGTTTTCGGTCTATTGGATAAAGAAAAAACAGAAGCTATCAGGCAATTGGGAAAAGGAGGGATAAGATTTTAGAGAAATTAAGAAAACTCTTAGAGGGTAAAATCTAATAAAGCGAAAAGGTTAAGTGCGAAATGTGCTTAACCTTTTCTCATAAAGATGAAAGCGAGGAATGGATATGAAAGACAATAGGACAGAACTACAAAAAGTAAAATCGGAAATTGAACTCAAAGAAAATGAGCTTGAAAAGTACGAAAAGAAGTTGGTGCAGTTAAAAAATCAGGAAAAGAAAATCAGAAAGCAAGCGAGCCTTGAAGAACGCAAAAAGCGAAACCATAGATTGATAGAACGAGGAGCAATCTTAGAAAGGTTTATTGAGGGAGCAAGCGAGAAAAGTAATCAAGAAATAAAGGCTATCTTACAAAGAACATTTCAAAAAAGATAAGAAAAGCAAGGACATCGTATAATCGCAATTCCCTTAGATTTTCTAAGGGCGCAATTATACACCCTAAAGGGTGTCCTTGCGTCCTGCGGAGCCTTTACCCTTGCAGGGAGCAAAAGAGGAGTAGCAAAGATGATTGCAAATCCCGATCATTCATTTAGGAGCAAGTGCCAGTGCCTTAGAAAGAAAAGGAGTAGAAACCGAGAAAGGAAACATCAACCGAGAAATCATAAAGCATAATTCCATTGTGAGAGCAGTCCGAGAAAGAATAGCTGAACTCACCTCTTGGCTGAATGATTTTATTAAACTCTTATTTGAAAAATATGAGCAGTACAAACAAGAGAAGAAAGAAGAATATGAGAACAAAGCGGAACTTTTTAATCTTTATGAATACATCAGTATTTATTATGACGTATAGGGAGAAAAAGCGAGAAAACTAAACCTCTATGCAAGCAACAAAAAGATAGGAGCAGACCTTAACCGATTTTACAAAGCAAGGATATATCTATCCGATAACAAATTGCAGACCATTGCAGATTTACAAAGGAAAATCACCGAACTACAAGGCAAGAATAAGAACATCTATCAGGACATCAAATCTAAAACCCAAAGAATAGAAACACTTCATCAATGCCTTGTCTATGCAGACATCATCAAAGCAAACAGAAAGGTTTATGAGGAGTGGAAAGGTAAAACCTTTTTGTTCAAAGACAGCTTCTACAATGCCTATCAAGAGGAAATCGAAAAATACCAAAGAGCAAAAGGACAGATTGAAAAACTAAGCGGAGAAAGTGCCTTAAAGCCAAAGAGTTGGAAGAAAGAGATCAAAAGCCTTGAACAAGAGATAAAGAACTTAAACCATCAATCTCAGCGAATAAAAGACGAATACGAGCAAATCAATCATATTAAGTATGCCGTAAAAATGGTCAATGAGGATTATGGCATAGACCTATCTATCGAGATTGATAAGGCAATCAAGAGAGGAGAAAAACCGCGTGTCATTGCACAGATTAAGAAATACCAAGAACAACAAGAAGTCTACGAAAAACGAAAGGAAAAGACAAAGGATTATTACAGGAATGAGGAAAGATGAAGTCCCGAAATGGGATAACATCAAAAATTAAGGGGGTCGTAAATCACGACTTCCTTAAAGACTATGAGGGGAGTAATGATTTGTTACCCCTTTTTGCGTAGGATAAAGAGAGGAGAGAAAAATGGCAGAAAGACGAATGTTTTCCAAGTCCATTATTTGGTGCGATATGTTTTTAGAAATGCCTTTATCCTCACAGGCACTTTATATGCACTTGAATATGAGTGCCGATGATGACGGATTTGTAGGAAACCCCAAAACAATCTTGAGAATGATAGGAGCGAGTGAAGATGATTTTAAGATATTAGTTATCAAAGGCTTTGTGATTGTGTTTGAGAGCGGAATTATTGTAATTACCCATTGGAAACGAAACAACTACATTCAGAAAGATAGGTATAAGGGGACGATCTATAAAGACGAAAAAAGCTATCTAAACATCAGTAACAACAACCTTTATGAGAAAACGGAGCGTATTTATATCCAAAATGTATCCGCTTTGGATACACAGGATAGGATAGGTAAGGACAGGTTAGATAAGGGTAGTATAGATAAAGGGAGAGGAGAAGAAGAAAATCCCCACCCCAAAATTTAAAAACCTACGGGGAATTTCAAAATGTCAATCTAAGCGCTGAAGAATATCAAAGGCTAAAGGAAAAGTTAAAAAGCCACACAAACACAATGATTGAAAAGCTATCAAGATATATGCAAAGCAGTGGTAAGACCTATCAAGACCATTATGCAACCTTGCTTCATTGGTACGAGAAAGACGAGGAAGAATTACGAAAGAAACTGAGTGATAAAAACCGAATTCCGATGATTGAGGAATATATGATAGGAGATCACCTTTAAGATAGCCTTAAAAGACGGTGTAAGCACTCTATTTTGTTTCTAAATGCAAAATAGGTACAAAAGGATAAGCCAAAAAGAAAAAGAGTCTTAAAACGGTTACCACCGTTTTGTAGTGGGTTAAATAAAATATGGTTACAAGAATGAATATTCAGTTTGATGGAATGATAAGATATGGGAAATATGAGAAAATTGATATAATAGGATGGACGAGAAATTGACAAATTCAAATTGTTAGGAGATAAAAGTATGGCTCATTCAATACAATCAATAAGAAATGTTTATGATCTTGCAAAATGTGCTAGAGATAGTGGAAAACCTTTTGATGATGAAGAAATTAAAAAACTTTTAGAAAGGACAGTTACAGATGAAAAACTAATTTCAGAATATCCAAGATTTGAGAAGGGATATGCTGCGGAAGATTTATTCATGCGTATATTTTCTCTTTTGCCTTGGGTAAGAAGTATTGTTCCATTAGGACAAGAACAATTTCCCGAAAAAAGTAAAGAAACAATACAAGTGCCAGATTATGAAATTATATTTGAAGCTGGAAATGAGACAGATACAGCGACTATTTTAGTTGAGGTAAAATTGGTTGATGGTGACAAGCAAACATTTGAACTGCCGAAGTATAAATATGAAGTTCTATATGAATATTCGAGTCATAAAAAGGTTACTCTTTTATTTGCTATTTTTTGGAGAAAGCAATGGATATGGACGATTAATTCAATTGAGTCATTTATAGAAAAGAGTAGCAGTTATAAGATATCGTATGAAAGAGCTTATGCGAATGATTTGTCAGCAATACTTGGAGATTATACATATTTGTTTAGAAAGCAATGTTATAGAAAAAGTATTTTTTCTAAGAATGAAAAAGCTGATACTGAGTTTATTCATAGACATGAAGAATATGGAAAAACAATATATGAAGGCTTATCTTTAGATGGGCAAAAATTTGAATCATTATGCATATTTGAACCAGCATTATTGGATTGTGCATTTGACTTTAAAGAGATTTCTTATAAAAATTTATCAAACACTGAAATTGAGATAATAGAACAATATGATTACTTGCCATATGTATATAAACTATCATCTTTATTATTGGCATACTTGAATAAAATGTACTGCATAGATAAGGATAATATGTATTATAAAGATAACATATTGGTTAAGAGAACTTTTGATATTGTTGATACCGTCCGTAGAAAATGTGGAGGAGAAAAATTTTATTTAATACCATACAATGTTAATGAAACATCAACACGATTGTTTGATTTACAATTTGGTAAAGTAGAACACATATTTGATGCATATAAAAGTACTGAAAGAAATGAAGGGCATAATATTTTAGTCAGTCATGAATAATAGTATTGAATATCTCGACAAATCTCAGTTTGTCGAAGTAAAAAATCAAATAGGATATTACCAAGAGGAAGTAAAAGCAAATTGCCGACACTTCCTTTTTTGTTGTTAAAAATCCCAAAAACGGAAAGGAGAATTTATGGAAGAACTGAAAAATAAGGATAAAAACGGCATTAGCACAAAGAGAAAGATTGGAAAGACCACCTATGAGGTTGTTGTCCATTTCAATGAAAATGCGACAGAAACAATGCAAGATAAGTTGACAAGAATAATGTTGAGGGAACTTAGGAGAAAATCGGATGAAAAAAAAGATGATTTTGATTAAAAAGTCCTTGACAAGTAGCAACAGGAAAAACAGCAAAGTCTATTCTTATTTCATGTGGTGCAAGGCTTGCTCCTTTTGATATTAAGGAACTTAGAGACCTTATGAGTGAAGATGAGCTTGATACGTTAGGAGATAGAAAATCAGCACTCTTTGTTATTATTTCAGATACAGATGATACGTTTAACTTTGTTGTATCCATCATGTACTCACAGTTATTTAATTTGCTTTGTGATAAGGCAGATGATGGGTACGGGGGAAGATTACCTGTTCATGTAAGGTGCTTGCTTGATGAGTTTGCAAATATAGGCTTAATTTCCAAATTCGAGAAATTGATTGCAACAATCCGAAGTAGAGAGATTTCAGCAAGTATTATCTTGCAGTCACAATCTCAGCTAAAGGAAATCTATAAGGATAATGCAGATACGATTGTGGGTAACTGTGATAGTACATTGTTTCTTGGAGGAAAGGAAAAGACAACACTTAAAGAACTATCTGAAACACTGGGTAAAGAAACCATAGACCTATATAACACTTCGGAAACAAGGTCTAATGCCAATAGCTATGGACTGAATTATCAAAAGACAGGAAAAGAGCTGATGAGCCAAGACGAGATAACAGTTATGGATGGCAGTAAATGTATTTTTCAGCTTCGAGGTGTCAGACCGTTTCTATCAGATAAATTCGATATTACAAAGCATAAGAATTATAAGCTACTTGAAGATTATGATAAAAAGAATGTGTTTGATATAGAAGATTATATTAAGAGAAAAGGCGAAGTAATATTAAACGTTAGCTCTATAATTAATAGGGTTGACATTTGATGCAAAATGTAGTATAGGAGGTGAAAAATTGCTATTTATATGATATAATTATATAGAATATAAATAGGAGGGGTTTAGATTGACTTATATTGTGAAGTCATCTGAACGCCTACGTCCTGCCGCCTCCGAGACTGAAACTAAAGCATTACTTTATCTCATGAATTTTAGAGAAGATAGTGACGAAGTATATTACTTTGTAGTTGATTTTTTTAACGATTTAACTGGAATGTGTAAAATGGCGGATAAGATGTGGGATGTTCAGTCAAAAGGAGCTAAAAATTCTTCACCAAAGATGATAGGAAAGGAACTTGTTACTCTTTATAAAAATTATTTGAGTGACTTTGAGTTTTCTTGTTTTATCTTATTTTTAGGTGGAGTAAGTAATACAGTTAGAATAGATAATAACATTAATAGCTTTGATGTTTCTAATGTGGAAGTATCTGCATTAGAAAAGATAATAGAGGGATTAAAAGAAGAGTGCAAGAGTAAGACATATATTAATGACGCAGAAATTACTGATGATAAAATCAATGATTTTTTAAGCAAAATTTACTTTGTTATAGATGACAAAGAAAAAAGCGAGTATGTAAAAAAAATAATTAGATTAAATCCTTTAATTATCCCGAAGGATGAGGTTTTAGTTGCAATTTTTAATGAAATAATGAATACACAATCGGGTAAGAAGAATAATAGAATAGTTGAAGATATTACACTATCGTTACCAAACGACGCGATTAGTTATGGTAGACATTTAACTGTGACAGAAATCAAAATATTGGTATTAAACAGAATTTTAACTCAAGAAGTAGTGGGTGGGAAGTTACCTATTTCATTCATTCCTATTTATTCTAAGTATCCTGAAGAAAATCGAAAAAATTTACTTGAGGACTGCCAATTAGATTTTTCAAAAGCATTATTTGATACATCCTCACAAGATGATTATTGGAAGTTATTTGAAGAAGTATATAGATTGATTACAAATAATCCAAATGATGATATAAATGAAATCTTTAATAAATTAGATAAGGATTTGAAAAATCGTTGTCGTCATTTTAATGTACTGTCTCTTAAGTACTTTATTTCTAAAATAAAGGACGGACTAGAATTATGATGATAAAATCAATTTTTATTGGAAACGCAACAGAAGCTTTTCTAGAAGACAAATTTAGCGAAGGATTTAATATTTTATATAGTGATGATAACAACAAAGGTAAAACGATAGTTATCCAATCAATATTATACTGTATGGGAAATAATCCGGTATTCCCATCTTCTTTTGATTATGAAGAATATTACTTTATTTTAACACTAGAATTGGATGGAGAGCTCTTTGATATATGTAGACGAAAAAATAACTTTGTTATTAAAAAGGATCATGAAATTTACGTGTTTGATAACATCTCGGAGTTCAAATACTATTGGGATAAGAATATACATAAGTTACCAATAATAGTAAAAAATAGTAGGGAAAGGCTCGCGGATTTAGAACTATTGGTACAGGTGTTTTTTACTGGTCAAGATAAAAAAGTCACTCATGATATTATTAATAGTGGTTGGTTAAAAAAGGCTGACTTCATTAATATGTTGTACTCAATGTATGGAATAGATAATAGTTTTGATTTGAATCAAAGTATTGAAGAATTAAAAAATAGAAAAAGTAAACTAAAGACGGAGAAAGATAATCTGTTAAAAAAGAATAAGATATTAAAGAAAAACAATATTGCTTTAGAGACTTTAAGTTATACTAATAAACAGCTAGCATTAGATGAAAAATTAAGAGAAGTTGAGATAACTAAAGAGTTAATCACTTTCTTAAACAGAGATTTAAATAATGCAATTAAACGTAAAACAAAAAATGAGTTGGTTATAAAAGAATTAAGATCGCTGAATAGAACTATGAATGTTGGTCAAATTTCTTGTATGGACTGTGGCTCAAATCATATTTCCTATGAAAGTGCAGAAGCAGAGTTTAATTTTGATATTTCAACTTCAACGATGAGATCTCAAATTATAAAATCAATTGAAGAAAAAATTGAAATTTATAGAGAAGAAATTAATCGTTTATCAGCTGAGATAACTGTTCAACAAAAGAAAATGAATGATATTTTAGAGACAGAAGATATCTCTCTTGAAGAATTATTAGTTGCAAAGATTAACTTGAATGGCACACAAGATGATGATAAAAGATTAAGTGAAATTATGAAAGAAATTGAAAGCATTGATGGACAGGTTGAGTTGATTTCATCTAAGAGCGAATCTAGTAATGAAGAGTCTAAGATGGTATTAGAGCGAATTGTCAATGAAATGAACTCATTCAATGAATATATTGACTTTTCAGTTACGAATAAATATATAGATATTTTCACTTCAAGAAATAAAACTTACTCTGGGAGCGAAGGAACACAGTTTCATTTAGCAAGAATGTATGCTTTTGCAAAAGTGTTGATGCACGATTATCCAATAGTCGTAGATTCATTTAGAGCGGAAGATCTTTCTACTGAAAGAGAGCAGAGAGTTTTAGATAAATTTTTTGAACTTAAAAACCAAATTATTTTTACAACGACACTTAAAGAAGAAGAAAATTTGAAATATGAGTCAATTAACGGAGTAAATGATATCAATTATAGTGACCATCAAAACTATAAAATGCTACAACAAACTTATGTAAATAATTTCATAGAAAAATTACATTTAATGTCAATTAAAATAAAATAATCAAATAATTTGTAGAATAGACAAGGAGACGATAGAAATTAAATTTTATCGTCTTTTTTTGTGCAACAAAAGGAGGAAAAATGATAAGGATAAGAAGCCCCACTTAAAGAAAAACTAAATAGCAAGAAGTGTAGCGATTGGAAAAGTAATAATTCCAGTCGCTTTTTTTATTTGAAATTAAAAAAGAGAAAACAAAAAAGATGAAGCAAGAAATGATTAACATCAATGCCAACTTAGTGGCGGAACCAACTTTTTCAAGTTTTGACAAAGAGGGAGAAACTGTTGAGGTTGCAAACTTCACGCTTGTAAAAAAGTACGGGAAAGGCAAGGAGTATATCAACTGTGCAGCCTATGGAGAAAAATCGGAGAAAGCAAAGGACTTTGAAAAAGGCGATTTGATTCATATCTTTGGTTACTTTAAGAAGCGTGAAAAAGAGGGAAAGACTTACAAAAACTTTGTTGTGAAGTCATATAACAAGATTGAAAAGAAAGAAGAAAGCGAGGAGGAATAAATTATGGATTTTTTTACACAGGCAGTTAATGTATTAAAGATTTTGGTAATGGCAGTAGGTGCAGGACTTGGAGCATGGGGTGTTATCAACCTGATGGAAGGATATGGCAATGACAATCCGGGTGCAAAATCTCAAGGTATTAAGCAGCTGATGGCAGGAGGCGGTATTGTCCTAATCGGACTTAAGCTGATTCCACTTCTTGCCAATGTACTCAAGTAAGAAGAAAAGGAGAGCTTAGATGTTTGGAATATTCGACAAGATAGAAGAATTTTTTAAGGAACTTCTACTGGGCGGTATCCAAGCAAACTTAGAGTCCATGTTTCTTGACATCAACGATAAAGTTGGTGCAGTTGCAACAGATGTAGGAAAAACTCCCATGGGGTGGAACGGAGATGTATTTGCCTTTATCAAAAGCATTAACGATTCCGTCATTATTCCCATAGCGGGACTAATCATCACAGCAGTCCTTTGTATTGAGCTTATCAATATGGTAATGCAAAAGAACAATATGCATGATACGGACACCTTTGAATTTTTTAAGTACATCATTAAGATGTGGATTGCTGTATGGTTAGTATCTCATGCTTTTGAGTTTTCAATGGCGGTCTTTGATGTGGCACAACATATGGTAAATAAGGCGGCAGGGGTGATAAATACCTCTGCCACCATTTCCGGAGATCAGATAGTGGCAATGATGGATACCTTAAAAGAAAAGGGGCTTGGAGAGCTTGTTATGATTCTCTTTGAAACCTCACTCATAAAGGTTGCCATAGAGGTAATTTCCATTGTAATCATGCTTGTGGTTTACGGAAGAATGTTTGAGATTTATGTTTACTCATCGGTTTCAGCCATTCCATTTGCCACAATGGGAAACAAAGAGTGGGGACAAATTAGCACAAACTATATCAAAGGACTATTTGCACTTGGGCTACAAGGACTCTTTTTAATGGTTTGTCTTGGAATATACGCAGTATTAGTTAAAACAATACAGATAACAGATATACACACAAGTACCATGACGATACTTGGATATGCGGTTTTGCTGGGGTTAATGATGCTAAAGAGCGGAACTCTGGCCAAAAGCGTATTAAATGCACACTAACAGAAAGGAAGGATAGGATGATCAAAAGAAAAACAGTATTTACAGCAGTAGTAATCGGAGCAGGTGTTATAGCGGTGATTGATAGAATCAAACTTTTTAGCAAGATTAATGACTTGGAAGAAAGAACAAAAGACATCGGTCGCTGCCATAATGACTTTTGTATTTTGCAGGAAAGATATAACAAAAATACAGATAAACAGATAGAAAGCATTCAGGAAGAAATCGGCTCTGTTTATGAACACATGGCAGAGCTTTCAAAGGAAAAAGAAGATGGGAGGTAAGTTATGGCGTATGTACCAATCCCAAAAGACCTAAAGAAGGTAAAAACAAAGGTAGCTTTTAACTTAACCAAAAGGCAGATGATAGGTTTCACACTCGCAGGACTGGTAGGACTACCAGTCTATTTATTTATGCTAAAGGTCGTTCCAAATGATATTGCCGTCATATTTCTCATTGTGTCCACACTCCCTATATTTTTCATCACTCTTTTTGAAAAGGACGGACTGACATTTGAGAAATATTTTAAATATATTTACCTTCATAAGTTTTATCAACCACAAAAAAGAGTGAGAAAGGAGGTTTACCTTGAAAGACAAAAGAAAGATTCAGCAGGTAAAGTTAGAACAAAACAAAAAGATGTTAAGAAGTCAAAGACAGGACTTAAAGCAAAATAAGGGAAAATCTAAAAAAGATAAAGGCGGGCTACTTGACCTTATTTTTAGAAAAGAACCAAAAAGATATACTGTCGAAGATACCATTCCCTATCTTAGACTCTTAAAAAGCGGTATATGTCAGCTTGACGAAAAGCACTTTAGTAAAAGCATAGCCTTTCAGGATATTAACTACCAACTTGCCTTAGATGAAGATCGAGACTTGATTTTTAATCAGTTTGCAAATTTTCTAAATTCCTTTGATCCAAGCATCAGTATTGAGTTTTCATATATCAATCAACTCGGACGAAACGAAGAAATGAAGTCGGCAATTCAGATACCGGATAAAAAGGACGGTTTTGACGATATACGTCTTGAGTTTAGAGAGATGCTTAAAAGTCAGATTGTAAAGGGAAATAACGGACTGAAAAAATCAAAGTATGTAACCTTTACAGTAGAAGCGGATAATTTAGAGCAGGCAACATCAAAACTTGAAAGACTGGAGATAGATATATTATCTAATCTCAAGAGTATGGGTGTTCGTGCTGAAAGTCTTACAGGAGAAGAAAGATTAAAGATACTTCACGATATATTAAATCCCAATAAGACCTTTGAATTTTCATACAAGGACTTAAAGAAAAGGGAAAGCACAAAGACATATATTGCTCCTGATGAATTTAACTTTACTCCGTCAAGGTATTTTAAGTTTGGAAAATTTATCGGGGCAGTAAGTCATTTTCAAATTCTTGCAAGTGAGCTTTCAGACCGTATGCTTGCCGAGTTTTTGGATATTGATGATAACATCAATATTTCATTTCATATTAAGGCAATCGACCAATCGGAGGCTATTAAAATGGTAAAGAGAAAAAATACCGATATTGACAAGATGAAAATTGAGGAAAATAAGAAAGCGGTAAGAAGCGGTTATGATATGGACATTCTTCCATCGGACTTAATCACCTATGGAGAAGATGTAAAAAGCCTCCTAAAGGACTTACAGACAAGAGATGAGCGAATGTTTGTAGTAAGTATTGTCTTTATGAACTTTGCAAAGACGGTGCAAAAGCTTGATAACACAATCTCTCAGATAAGTTCCATTGCAAATAAGCATAACTGCAAGCTGAAAAGACTTGACCATACGCAAGAACAAGGACTTATCAGCGTGCTACCTCTTGGCGTAAACAAGATTGAGATAGATAGAGGACTAACCTCATCATCTACGGCAGTTTTTATGCCCTTTACCACAGAGGAGCTTTTTATCAATTCAAGTAACAGTCTTTATTACGGACTAAATGCCTTAAGCCATAACCTGATTATGGCAGATAGGAAAAAACTCAAAAATCCAAACGGTCTAATCCTCGGAACTCCTGGAAGTGGTAAATCCTTTAGTGCTAAAAGAGAAATGGCAAATGCAATTTTAGTAACGGACGATGATGTGATTATCTGCGATCCGGAAGGGGAGTATGGAAACCTTGTAAGACAATTTAATGGAGAAGTCATTAAAGTCAGCAGTAAGTCGAAAGACTACCTAAATCCCCTTGATATAAATATGAACTATGGCGATGGGGATGCGCCACTGAAAGACAAAGCAAACTTCATTATGAGTATGCTGGAGCTTGTAGTTGGTGGCAGTGGACTTACGGCAGAAGAAAAGTCCGTTATAGACAGGTGCTTACCTAAGATTTACGAAAAGTATTTTGATAATCCAACTCCTGACAATATGCCAATACTTCAAGACCTATACGATATGTTAAAAGGACAGGAAGAAAAGGTCGGTAAAAAGCTGGCAACGGAGATGGAAATCTATGTATCAGGTTCCCTTAATGTTTTTAATCACAGGTCAAATGTGGACTTAAATAAGAAACTCCTGTGCTTTGATATTAAAGAGCTTGGAAGTCAGCTAAAGAAAATAGGAATGCTTGTTATACAGGATCAGGTGTGGAATAAAGTATCTCAAAATAGAGGAAGCAAGGCTACAAGGTACTATATAGATGAGTTTCACTTGCTATTAAAAGATGAGCAGACAGCATCTTATTCTGTGGAAATATGGAAGCGTTTTAGAAAATGGGGAGGTATTCCAACAGGTATTACGCAAAATGTCAAAGACCTACTTATGAGTAAGGAAATTGAAAATATCTTTGATAATACCGACTTTGTCTTAATGCTAAATCAAGCGTCAGGAGACAGAGAAATTTTAGCAAGAAAACTTAAAATCTCACTTCCTCAGCTTAGATATGTTACCAACTCAAATGAGGGCGAGGGACTACTGTTCTTTGGCAATACCATTGTTCCTTTCCTTGATAAGTTCCCGAAAGATACAATTCTCTATCAGAAGATGACTACCAAACCTGAAGAAGTGAGGTAGCCTATGGGAAAAAAGCTGAAAAAGGATTTTAGGGAAAGGCATAAGGAAAGTCTTGAAAGAGAAATGATCCATAGTGAAACATTCACTACATCTGAAGAAAGTAAGCTAAAGCACAACGATGATTACAGAGGAAAAATCGTCCATGACAAAGACAGATTTCAGGACAAGGTTCATAAGAAAATAAGTAAGGTAAGTTCTGATAATGAAAAGACTGATGGAACATCCAAGAGAAACGCAAGATATAGAGCTTTTGATAAGGATAGTGTAGCTGCTGTAAGTGAAACAGGAAGATCGGATTATATTACGGAGGTAAAGGATGGAAAAATCTATGATCCTTTAGGAAAAGACCTTGATAATGACGGGATTATAGACAGATATGATAATGACTTTAGGGACAGCGACTACTTTGAATCGACCTATGATGTGGATGATAATCTCCATAAAAAAGATGAGTTTTTTGGAAGTTCCTCTAAAAGTCATGAGGCTAAAAAGAGAAAGTATAAGAGGAAAAACTACACCGAAAGCCTTTATACAAGGAAAAAGGACGATGCACCAAAGGAAAATAAATCTGAAGGTAAAAAGACTGGAAAAGATGCTGCAAGCGAAAAAGTTCATAGTAGCCTTTCTAAAGAGCAGAGGAAAAAGCTAAAGAAAGATATGATAAAGGTATCTGCCCTTTCAGGACTTGTCAAAGGAAGTGAAACCGTAAGGGATTATCTTTCTCATGGAAGTGATGAAAATAAAGGGGTGGAAGCAGGAGAAAAGACGGCGGACGCAAGCTCTAAACTCATTCATGGCATAAAGAAATATTCTGATAAGAAAAAGGCGAAGAGAGGATACGATCTTACAAATAAGGATTATAAAATCAGGAAGCGAAAATCGAAGCTTGAATTTCGTGATGCCAAAGAGGAACTGAAAAAGACGAATGAATATAAAAGAGCAAATGCCTATAAAAGATTTCAAAAGAAAAATCAGGTAAAGGCAGCCATTCGTCGTGAGAATAAGTCAAGGCTCAGAGATCGGATTAAAGAAAACCTCATCGGCTCGTTGAAAGGCTCAAAGAAATTTATAGTAAGAAAAGCAAAGGGACTTATGATTATTTTCATAGGTCTTATTATTTTGGGAACTTTCTTTATCAACTTTGCAGGAACGGGAATGACAGGCTTTATGAACTCCACAAGTTCTGTTCTTACAACAAGCTATTTGTCAAAGCCAAATGTCCTAAATGAAATCAATCAGAGCTTTTCCGCTATGGAGAGTGAGTTTCAAAATGAGGTTGATCATGTCAAAAATAACTATCCCGGCTATGACGAGTACATCTTAAATAATACAGAGTATATTGGTCATAATGTCCATGAGCTTTTATCCTACATTACATCAAGATGTGGAGAGGTAAAGAGTGTATCGGAAGTAGAATCCATATTAAAAGAATTATTTGAGTCCATGTATGACCTTGAATATAGGGAAGAAGTTGAAATCAGATACAGGACAGTTACAGAAACCTATACCGATGAAGATGGCAACGAATATACCGAAAGTCATGAAGAACCTTATGAGTATAAAAAGCTCATTGTAACGCTGCATAAAAAAGAGATGGACAGCATTATCCGAAAGATCTTTGCAAACTATCCAGACAACCTAAAGCACTATGAAGCCTTATTTCTTGCACAAGGAAATATGGGAGAAGCCTTTGGAAATTCTGACCTTATCAGTGCAAATGGTGGCGTAGGTGGTGGAGTTGAGTATGAAGCATCGAGTGAAGTTCAAAAGAAGATTGTTAATGCTGCATACATCACGCCATCTCCAGGTGCAGGCTGGTGTGCCATGTGGGTATCACAGGTCTATCAAAATGCAGGGCTTGGATATATTGGCGGAAATGCCTGCGATATGTACCGAAACTATACTTTTACATCAGACAGGTCAAAACTCAAGGTGGGAATGCTTGTAGCGGTGGAAAGCAGTAGTAGCGGAAGCACAGCAGGACTTACCTATGGTCATGTAGGAATTTATATTGGAGATGGTAAAGTTATGGATAATATTGGACGAATAAGAGTAACCACTTTAGACAATTGGATTGCGTCTTTCTGCAAGCATCATCCCGTAGGATTTGGATTCCCACCAAACGTAAAGAAATAGGAGGTAACAATGTGAAACGAGAATTAACGGTAGTGAAAAACAAAATAAAGAAGTTGAAGGATAAAAAGGCTCTGATTGATGAAGAATTGGAGCCTTTATTTATTCGTGAAGAAGAACTTGAAAACGAAGAAATCATTGCCATTTGCAGAAAGAACAACATTACAATCAGTGATTTGATGGCAAAGGTAAACAGACAAAGAGTAGAAATGAAAAAGGAGAAGTCAAATGAAAACCAGTTGGAAAAAGAATAAGAAGTTTTGGACAGCAGCACTTGCAGTCGTTGTAAGTATAAGCTGCCTTTTGGGTCTTTGGACAGTTGTTTATGCTCATGAGCAAAGCTTAACGGAAGCACCTACAAGCGATAAAGCTGTCCAAACACAAGTGGAAGTAAATGTAAAGTATATCTTTGAAGATGAAAAAGTTTATAAGGAAGAAAAGATAAAGGCTGAGAAAGGACAGCTTCTTGACAGCGGCGATCTGCCAATGCTCCCTGATAATATGAAATTTATTGATGGGTTTCTATTTTATGAAGTAAAAGGCGATGGAAATGATGAAATTATCCGAAAGGTAGCAAAGACTGAGGCTAAAGATAAAGAGACTCAGACAGAAGAAGAAAAGCCGAAAGAGGATGAGAGCTCGCAGACGAAAACTCCAAAGACGGAAGATAAGTCAACGCAGACAGAGCTTTCTAAAGATGATATTTCTAAAATGGAAAAAGATGCAAAGGAGCTTCAGGAAAAACTTGATAAGTTAAATAGCGAAATGAAGGATAAAGACAAATTAAGTGATAAGCAGAAAGAAAAAATTAAAGAACTTGAAGCCCAGATTGAAAGCTTGAAAGAAAAACAAAAAAAGATAAGGAAAATAAGGACTTATCAGAAGACATGAAGAAGGAAATGGATAAGCTGAATAAAAAGATTAAAGAGCTTGAGGAAAAGGCAAATGAAGCAAACAAGGCTCCCGTAATATCTAATCCGTCTGCACCGAACAGCCCTATTTCCGGAATTAAGACAAACTCAGGCATTTCAAATCAAACACCTGTAAACAACACAGGAAAAAGCACAACTACACAGGCGAGTTCAGAAAATACTGTAAAAGATACAAGTAATTCTGAAACGAAAGAGAAAGATATTCGCTACCCTAATAAGCTGACACCGAAAGCTCCTGCCAATAACAATCAGGATTCATCTATGGACGGGACAAGTAAGACTGTAAATACTAATAAGGGAGTAGCTTCTGCTCCATCAAAGGCAAGAGGAACCGTTACGGAAAATAAGGACAATGCGAATAAGGACTATCCAATTCATCACGGGGATAGCGGTGATAACAAAGAAACAGAACTGTATTCTGCTGATGCAAGGCAGTTTATTACCTTTCAAACGAAAAACGGTAAGACCTTCCATCTCATCATCAACCACGATGAGACACAAGAAAATGTAATGCTTTTAACGGAAGTATCTGAAGATGATCTTCTAAATATGGTTGAAAAGAAAGAAGCTCCGAAGCAGGAGATTAGCAAAGAGGAGCCAACTAAGGAAGAAGTAAAGCCTGAGAAAAAAGAAGAAAAGAGTAATTTAGGAACATACATTATTATGCTTCTTGTTATAGGCGGAGCATTAGGAGCAGGTTATTACTTTAAGGTCGTAAAAAAGAAAGAGGATAAGGAGCTTGAATCATTAGAGGAAGAAGATGATGATTTCTTTTCGGAAGCGGAAAGTGAGGAAGAAATAGGAGAAGCAGAAGAAACAGAAGCTTATGATGAAGAATAAATGCATCTTAAAATATATTGTTATGGGTGCAAACGCAGGGCGGGAGAGTAAAATCTTTCGCCCTTTTACAATGAAAGCAGGAGGAAAAATATACATGGAACATATACTTGTGATAGCAGAAAAACCGAGTGTAGCTATATCAATTGCAAAGGTAATAGGAGCTACAAAAAAGAAAGATGGATACTATGAGGGAAATGGATATAAGGTATCTTGGTGCGTAGGTCATCTAATTCAGATGGCAAATCCGGACGCTTATGATGAAAAATACGCTAAGTGGAATATATCGGATTTACCGATTATTCCGAAGCAGTACAAATTTGAAGTGGCAAAGGCTACAAAAAAGCAGTTCAATATACTTAAAAAGCTGATGAATGATAAGGAGATTGATACAGTTATCAATGCGTGCGATGCGGGAAGAGAAGGAGAAAGTATTTTTCGACTGGTATATAATGAAGCTAAATGCAAAAAGAAAATGCAGCGTCTTTGGATTTCGTCAATGGAAGATAGTGCTATCAAAGAGGGATTTTCCAATCTAAAGAATGGTGAAGATTACGATAAGCTCTTTGAATCGGCACAGGCAAGAGCTATTGCAGACTGGCTTGTCGGAATGAATATCAGTAGGCTTTATTCTTGCCTGTATAAGCAAAATTACAGTGTCGGGAGAGTGCAAACCCCAACACTTTACATGATTGTAAAAAGAGATGAAGAAATAAGTAATTTTAAGAAAGAAAAATACTACACCGTAGAGCTTTCTATGAACGGCTTTACATTATCGACAGACAAAATTGGAGATGAAATAACCGCAGAGCAGCTTATTAATTTAATAGGCGATAATATTGAAATAACTGATGTCATTCAAAAAGAAAAGATTACAAAGCCGGATTTACCCTTTGATCTAACAACACTTCAAAGAGAGTGTAATAAATATTTTGGATATTCAGCAAAGCAGACGCTTGATTATGCTCAAAGCCTATATGAAAAGAAACTTATTACCTATCCGAGAACAGACAGCAGATGCTTAACGGAAGATATGATTGTAAGTACGGTCAATAACATTTTAGGAAAAAATGATTTTGATACAGAGCGTATCAAGACGGTATTTAACTCAAAAAAAGTTACGGATCATCACGCTATTATTCCGACAGTAAGCTCGTTGAGTAAAGATTTATCGAGTATCCCTGATAGTGAAACAAAAGCATATAGGCTTATTTCTAATAAGCTTCACGCAAGTGTAGGCTATCCATTAGTGGAAAACACAACAAAGATTGTAGCTGAATTTGACGGGTTTGAATTTACAAGTTCAGGAAGGGTAATTAGAGACGAGGGCTTTAGCAAATACCTTAAAGAATATAAATCAAAAAAGAGTGAAGATGCTGTATTGCCTGATGTAAGTATTGGTGATGTTTTAAGTATTGAAAATAAAGAGATTAAAGAAAAATTTACTCAACCACCGAAACACTTCACTGAAGATACGCTTCTAAAGTCTATGGAGATTGCAGGAAATGAAGCCTTAGAAAAAGGTGTAGAAGTGGAAAGAAAGGGACTTGGAACACCTGCAACAAGGGCCGGAATTATTGAAAACTTAATCTATAAGGGTTTTGTCGAAAGAGATAAGAAAAATTTGATTGCCACGCATAAGGGGATCAGCCTTGTAACAATAGTATCCGATACCTTTAAGTCAGCGAAAACAACTGCAAAGTGGGAAATGGAATTAGCGGATATTGCCAAAGGGAAATCTTCAAAGGAAGAATTTTTAGAAGCGATTGAAAATGAAATAAAAGAGGTTGTTCTGACATATAGTAAGTAAGAGATAACTAATTCAGAGTGGAAAAAATACTCCAAAAGTGCTATAATTTTGTAGGAAAAGTAGGGCGAAAGGAAGTAAATATGGAAGATATATTTATGGATACTGCAAAAGTTATGGCAAAAGGACAGGTTACTATTCCGAAAAGGATAAGGGAACTTTTAAATTTAGAAAATGGAGATTATGTTACTTTTGTAGTTAATAAAGATAAAGTGCAAATTCAAAATTCTAAGGCTTTTATTGAAGAAAACATTAAAAAATAACAGCACGTTTTTAGAGGTAGGTGAAACAATGAATAAGGATAAGATGGTATTGCAGAATACAGATATTGGAAAAGATAATCATCAGTTTGATGATATTGTTAAGATTGTCGAAAGTGCAAAGGATCGTGCTTATAGAAAAGTCAATGAAGAATTGATTTTGATGTATCAGGAAGTGGGAAAGTATATAAGTGAGAAAAGTAAAGAAGCAGGTTATGGGTCAAATTTTGTGGAAAATGTTGCCGATTTTTTCTCTGAAAATTATCCTGATTTAAAAGGATTTACTCGTAGGGGGCTTTATAGAATGAGGCAATTCTATGAGCTATATAAGGATGATGAAAAAGTGTCAACGTTGTTGACACAATTGAGCTGGTCTAATCATTTGAAAATAATGTCAGGATCTAAAAGTAAAGAAGAAAGAGAATTCTACATTAACTTAGCAATTAAGGAGAATCTAACTCACCGAGAGTTGGTAAGGCAGATGGACAGTGGCTATTATGAACGTTATATGCTTTCAAATAGTAACGATTTGCCTGCTATACAAAGGGCAAAACAAGAGACGCATAATTTGTTTATGGACAGTTATGTTTTAGAATTTCTTGATGCTCCCAAGATTGGAAATTAAAGAGAATTTCAGAAGTCAATTCTCCAGAATCTGAAGAACTTTATTTTAGAGATTGGGAAAGATTTTTCCTTTATAGGTAATGAGTATAGGGTACAGGTTGGCAATCATGATTACTATGTAGATTTGTTGTTCTATCATAGGGGACTATCTTGTTTAGTTGCATTTGAATTAAAAATTGGAGAGTTTAAGCCGGAATATATCGGAAAAATGAACCTGTATTTAGAAGCACTGGATAGAGAAGTAAAGAAACAAACTGAAAATCCAAGCGTAGGAGTAATCCTTTGTGCCTCAAAAGATGATGAGGTAGTAGAATTTGCATTAAGTAGAAGTCTTTCGCCTACAATGGTATCGGAGTATACATTAAAACTGATAGATAAGAATTTGTTGCAACGAAAATTAAAAGAATATGTAGATATTGCGGAAGAAACAAACGAATAAAATTTAATAAATATAATGCGTAAAAGGTGATTAGAGTAAAATCTAACCGCCTTTTTTGTTTGGAAAAACGAAGGAGGTAAAAATGCGAATAAATGATTTTCATAACATTTTGGAGCTAATAAAACAAGATGTGCTTCATAGTGAAGCAGAGTATCTGAAGCTCTTAAAGGTTGTCGGAAGCAATCAAAGATATGACTTTAGAAGTCAATTAAGTATCTATGATAAAAATCCTGAAGCAATAGCTTGTGCCAAGTTTGACTACTGGAGGGAACGTTTTAATCGAACAGTAATGCGAGGACAGAAAGGGATCCCCATTTTAGAGAACTATGGCACATTCAAAAAAGTGGACTATATTTTTGATATAGGTCAGACAGTTTCAAGAAACAGAGATGTCAATGAAGTAAATCTTTGGAAGTTTGACAAAGAAAATCATCAAGATGTGTTAAAGGAAATGATAAAAAGCGAGGGCTATGAGGAAAGTGAAAGCACACTTGAAAACATCTTTTCTTTAAGCAGACTCTACGGTGATGAAAAAATAGATACCTTAATGAATGAACTTAGAGTAGCGGATGAGGATAGAATATCCTTTACCAAGTTTGTAAGGGACTCGGTAAGCTATGCGGTAGCGTCAAGATTTAAGTTAGATTATTCGATAGATTACGAGCTTTTAAGAGAGAATTTTCAAAGACTTGACAGCATATCTCTAATGAGTCTTGGTGAAACCGTATCGGATATTAGCGGAAAGATTATTGATGCGACCATTCAAAAAAGCAAAGAACTTGAGCTTCAAAAAGAAGTTTTAAGAGGAAAAGAAGCGGGATATAATAAGATTAAAGAAGAATTGGAGGAGGTAGAAGAATATGTACTTCGACGAGATGATCAGGGAAGAAATGAAAACGAGCGAGTTCTCCGAAATGGAGAGTACAGACGAGATAATAGAGAAAATCAGGGAGAATACGCTAAACAGCTTGGAGGAAGAGACGGACTTCATAAGGAAGTATCCAAATCCGACCTACGCAGTGATGAGGCTGGAGTTTCTTTCACAGAGCGAGGAGCAGAGCCACTTCGAGATGTTAGTAGATCTATACAAGGAGAAGAAGTTGACAGGACACCTGATGGACATTCAGAAACAGGCGATAGAATTTATGAGAACAGAGAAACCGAAACTGATGGCAGCTTGGAAGATAGAGGACGAGAACAATCCGCAGTATGGGGCGATGATTTCAGCTCTCAAAGAAATGACCATCAAGGAAGTAGTGGAAATCTAAAAGAAAATACTGAGGCAGAGATAAGAGAAGCTGAAAAGGCTTCTTTTTCTTTACCAGAAAATTCCTATGGACAGATACGCCTTACGATTCCGCTAACTGAGAATGATATAGATACCGTCCTTATTAACGGAGGAAATCACGATGGCGGCAGACTTCCTGTTATTGCTGAGTTTTCCAAAGAAAAAACAGTAGAAGAATTGGGAGAATACCTCAAAGATACCTTTAAAGGCGGAAACGGGTTTTACATTGATGAAAGAGAAGTATCTTCCTGGTATTCGGATAAAGGCATTCATTTAGCCTATGGAACTTCTGCAAGAGAAGATGATACGCAGGTCTTAAACTGGAATGATGCTGCAAAGAGGATAAATGAACTTCTTAAAAGTGGGGAATTTGCTACAAATGTAGAGCTCTTAGAAGCTCTTGATTATGAAAGAGATCGGATTTCAGAATCTCTATGGTATCTATCGCATGATTTAAGTGAAGAAGGAAAAGAGCAAGGATATTTTAAATTTTATGAAAGAGGCGGGGGCTTTCCGGAAGAAACAAAAAGATTATCTGAAGCATTAAAAAATCCTGAGTATCTGAAAGAAACAATCAGAGAATATGACAGATTTTTAGAAGGATACAAAGAAAATAGAAATGTACTAAGGTTTCACTATCACAAGGTAGATAGCCTTTATCAGAAACTACAAGAACTTGAGCTGCCACGAAAGGAATATAGCACCAATTTGACAGAACTTCCGAAGGTAAAGTCCTTTATTACAGAAGATGAAGTCCTTGAAAGTCTTTCAAGAGGAAGTGGCGTTGATAGAGGAAAAGAACGAATCACCAAGTTTTTTAAAGAAAATCATACGCTTCAGGAAAAAGCGAATTTCTTAAAAGACGAATATGGAATTGGAGGACATTCCCATGCTGTTTCCGGAGCAATGGGAAGTGATGAATGGCACGATGCTAAGGGACTTAAATTACAGAAAAATGATTGTAATGATGTGTTTCTTACTTGGACAAGTGTTGCAAAGCATATCGACGAGCTGTTTTCTAAAAATCTTTATCTTGAAGAAAAGGAAACAGAAAACAAGTCAGAGATTGAAGAACCACAATATTATTCCAAAGATGATCCTGAAAACCTAATGACCGATGAAATGCTTGAAAGAGTGCCGGAGCTTTACGCACAGGAGGATGTAGCTTTAGCGGATAAAGAGGTTCATGCTGCATATATCATTCCTTTCCGTTCTAATTGGACTTGGTATATGACGGAATATGATAGAGAAAGCGGCGATGCCTTTGGACTGGTACTTGGGATTGAATCTGAATGGGGATATTTTAATCTTGAAGAACTAAAGGAATTAAATGCCCAAAGGCTTATTTTAGAAGATTTTCCAAAGACCTTTAGAGAGCTGAAAGATACAGAACTTAAAAAGCAGATGGATGAGCAGGAGCTTCAGTCTGTCTTTAACGGAGAACTTAGCTTTGTAGAAAAAGAACTTGAAGCACCTGAAGAAACAGAAGAAGTTAGAAGGGCTGACACAGTTCAAGCTACCTTATTTGATTACCTAAAGGATAGAGAAGAAGTTGAGCTGAATGAAAAAGAGGAAAGTCCTTTAGATGATTTGGCAGTTAAAGCAGGTGATACAGTCTATTTTCATCATGAAGAATACAAAGTCAGAGAAATTTCTAAAAATGAAATCACAGGAAGAAATGACTTGTGGCTTGATCCTGTAAGACAAGGCAATCATCAAATTCCGATTGTAGCCTTTACAGATAATGAGGATCTTCTGAAGCATATAAGCCTTAAAAGACCGAACTTTATTGTCGGTGATGAAGTTAAATACAAGGATAAAGACTATACCATCACACGCTTTGATGATATGGGAAATAATCTAAAGACGGTAACAGTTAAAGATAATACAGAATATCTTGGCGGGATGATAACAGGCTCCGATGTCATTCCTTATCGTCTGGAAGGCGACCTTGAGAGGATATTTGAAAATCTGACATATCAGAATCCTGAAAAGACAACTGAAGAAATTGAAATAAAGAAAGCTGAGGCTCATAACTTCAAAATTAAAGAAGAAACGCTACCTGACAAGTTATCTCCAAGTGAGAGATTAAACAATAACCTTGAAGCAATCTCGATGTTAAATCGAATTGAAAGAGGTGAGAGAGATTTAGATATTACCGCTCAGGAAGTTTTAGCAAGGTATGTAGGCTGGGGAGGACTTGCTGATGTATTCGATGAAGAAAAAGGCGGACAGTGGAAAGAAGCGAGGAGCTTTCTAAAAGAGAACTTATCTCAGGCAGAATATGAAGCTGCAAGAGAATCTACTTTAACGAGCTTTTATACACCGAAAACAGTGATTGACGGAGTGTATAAGACGCTTTCGGATATGGGATTTAAACAGGGAAACATTTTAGAGCCAAGTATGGGAATAGGGAACTTTATAGGCAATATCCCTGATGAAATGAATAAGTCTAAGTTTTATGGTGTAGAGCTTGACTCTGTAAGCGGTCGAATTGGAAAACTCTTATATCCTGAAAGTGATATACAGATTAAAGGGTTTGAAGAAACTTCTTTCTCAAATAACTTCTTTGATGCGATTATCGGCAATGTACCCTTTGGAGAATACAAGGTAAATGACAGGGAGTATAACAAAAATAACTTCCTTATCCATGATTATTTCTTTGCCAAGTCCATTGATAAAGTAAGAAACGGCGGTATTATCGCCTTTATTACATCAAGTGGAACGATGGATAAAAAGGACGAAAGTGTAAGACGCTACCTTGCAGCAAGAGCAGAGTTTTTAGGAGCGATAAGACTTCCGGACGATACCTTTAAGGGCGTAGCAGGAACAGAAGTAACCTCAGATATTATCTTCCTAAAGAAAAGGGACAGTATCAGAGAAAGGGATGAGGACTGGATTCACCTTGCTGAAGATGAAAACGGGCTTTTATATAACAAATACTTTGTTGATCATCCTGAACAGGTGCTTGGTTCTATGGAAGAAATATCTGGAAGATTTGGGAATACAATAGCTTGCCTGCCAAAAGAAAACACAGACTTAAAGGAGCTACTGACAAAAGCAAGCGAAGAAATCGCTAAAAATGCTAATTATGAAGAAATAGAGCTACTTGATGATGAAATCAGCACAATACCCGCAACGGACGATGTCAAGAATTTCTCCTACACCATTATTGATGATGAAGTTTATTACAGAGAAAACTCCCTATTTGTAAAGAAGGAAGTAACGGATAAAAACAAGGAAAAGATTAAGGACTATCTTGAGTTAAATGTTGCCTTAAAGGATGTTATTTACAAACAGAAAGAAGATTTTTCAGATGATGAAGTAAAGAAAGCTCAGGAAAAACTAAATGAAATTTATGACAGCTTTTCTAAGAAGCATGGATATGTCAATAACCTTTCTAATACCAGAGCCTTAAAAGAGGATAGTAACTTCCCGCTTGTTTCTTCCATTGAAATCCTTGATGAAGAAGAAAACTTCAAAGCAAAGGGAGATATTTTCAATAAAAGAACCATTACAAAAGCAAAGACAATCGAACATGTAGATACTTCCCTTGAAGCTCTTGTTTTATCGGTATCTGAAAAAGGATATGTGGATTTTGAGTATATGGGAAGCCTTACAGATAAAGACAGACCGACTTTGATAGAAGAACTTAGAGGAGAAATCTATCTAAACATCAGAGAAGAACAAAACTTTTATAGACCATTATCTTTTAACCTTGAAGATGGAGATCTACCTTTTGCCTGTGCAAACGGCAGTAATTCATACAAATACGGCTATGTAACAAAGGATGAGTACCTAAGCGGAAATATCAGAGATAAGATTGCTATTGTAGACAGCTACCTTGCAAAGTTAAGGCAAACGGAAAGAGAGTTGCCTCATCTTG
Organism: Megasphaera sp. UPII 135-E; assembly: GCF_000221545.1. Lineage (NCBI taxonomy): Bacteria > Bacillati > Bacillota > Negativicutes > Veillonellales > Veillonellaceae > Megasphaera > Megasphaera sp. UPII 135-E. Next base: position 76,156 of record NZ_AFUG01000007.1, on the reverse strand, counting down.
GCTATGCGGAAGATGGCAGAGAAAAAGAGCTGATAAGCTATGAGATGAACCGTTTGGAATATCAAAAGGCAGAGCTTACAAAAGTTCTTCCAAAGGAACTTGAAGCAAGTGAAATCAATGTAAGACTCGGAGCTACTTGGATACCGAATAAGGATATTGAAAAATTTATCTTTGAAACGCTGAAAACTCCAGGATATGCCAAATGGGATATTAAGGTTAAATTTTCAAATCTGACAAGTGAATGGAATGTTGAAGGAAAGAGCAGGGACAGAGGAAATGACCTTGCTGAAATGACCTTTGGTACATCGAGGGTAAATGCCTATAAGCTGATTGAAGATGCACTGAACTTAAAAGAAACAAAGGTATTTGACCAGATTGTAAATCCGGACGGCTCGAAAACTTCTGTATTAAATAAAAAGGAAACGCTTCTTGCAGGACAAAAGCAGGAGCTTCTAAAAGAAGAATTTAAGAACTGGATATTTAGTGACCAAGAACGTAGAAACAGGCTTGTAAAGTTATATAACGAGCGTTTTAACTCTATCCGTAACAGAGAATATGACGGCAGCAAGCTCTCCTTTGAGGGAATGACCACAGAAATTGATTTAAGACCTCATCAAAGAAATGCCATAGCAAGAAGCCTTTATGGAGGAAATACCTTGCTTGCCCATGTGGTAGGTAGTGGTAAGACCTTTGAAATGGTGGCGTCTGCGATGGAAAGTAAAAGGCTTGGAATGTGCAGTAAGTCCTTGTTTGTTGTCCCCAATCACTTAACAGGTCAAATCGGTCGTGAGTTTATGCAGCTATATCCGTCAGCTAACATTATGGTTGCAGATAAGAAAGACTTTGAGCCGAAAAACAGAAAAAGATTTATCGGTCGAATTGCAACAGGAGAGTATGATGCCGTTGTAATCGGGCATACGCAGTTTGAAAAAATCCCGATGAGTAAGGAATATCAGGAAAAGCATATTCAGGATCAGATTGATGAAATAATAAACTATGTGGAGGAATATAAGCATGACAGAAACCAAAACTTTACGGTAAAGCAGCTTGAAAAAACGAAAAAGAAGCTGGAAACAAGGCTTGAAAAGTTAAACGATGATTTTAAGAAAGATGATGTCATAACCTTTGAGGAATTAGGTGTAGATAAGCTCTTTATTGACGAGGCACATACTTACAAAAATCTCTATCTTTACACCAAAATGAGAAATGTAGCAGGTATTGGGCAGTCTGAAGCCTTTAAGTCCTCCGATATGTTTATGAAGTGCAGATACATGGATGAAATGACAGGTGGAAAAGGTATTGTCTTTGCCACTGGAACGCCTGTCAGTAACTCGATGACAGAGCTTTATACTATGCAGCGTTATCTTCAGTATGAAAGCCTTAAAAAGAATAATTTGGAGCATTTTGATAGCTGGGCTTCTACCTTTGGTGAAACGCAGTCAGCTTTTGAATTATCTCCTGAAGGTACAGGGTACAGAGTAAAGACAAGATTTTCCAAGTTCTATAACCTTCCTGAACTTATGTCTATGTTTAAAGAAGTTGCGGATATTCAGACAGCAGATATGCTTAATCTTCCAACACCTGAAGCACACTATGAAGTTATTAAAACTTTGCCAAGTGAGGAGCAAAAGGAAATCCTAAAGAGCTTATCGGAAAGAGCTGATGATGTGAGAAACAGGGTAGTAGAGCCTGACGAAGATAATATGCTTAAAATTACCAATGACGGTAAGAAACTCGCCTTAGATCAGCGTTTAATCAATCCACTGCTTCCGGATAATCCTGACAGCAAGGTCAATGTGTGCGTGAAAAATGTCTTTTCCATTTGGGATAAGACAAGAGAAAATAAGTCCACACAGCTTCTTTTCTCCGATATGTCAACTCCAAAAGGAGATGGAGAGTTTAATATTTACGATGATATTAGAGAAAAACTTGTGGCAATGGGAATACCGAAAGAAGAAATAGCCTTTATCCATGAAGCAAATTCCGATAAGCAAAAGGATGAACTCTTTGCAAAGGTAAGAAAAGGCGAAATTCGTATTTTGATGGGTTCTACACAGAAAATGGGAGCCGGAACGAATGTGCAAAACAAGCTGATTGCACTTCATGATTTAGATGTCCCATGGCGTCCTGCCGATGTAGGACGGATTTTGCGGACATTCAAAATAAAAAAGAATGTGGAGGTAACAGACAATGGCAAAGACAATTTTTGAGGAAATGGGCGGCAAATATCAAAGGCAAGGCGATTACTTAATACCGTGTTTGACTGTACCCGCCGAAGAAGAACAGCCGATAGGCATCTGGGGACAGCGGCATTTGGATTATCTGAAGCATCACTGTAAAGTTACATACACCAATCTTCTTACAAGCGGCAGACTTAACGCTTACCTCTTGCCGACATTGACAGACAGGCACAGGAACGCTTTGAAAGGCTCATAGAGGGTATGAAACAGGCACAGGGCATAACGGAACAGCTAAAGGCAGAAAACGCCTTAGAATGGACAGGATGCCTCAATAACATAAGGGCTTGTGCGAGGGAGATTGTGGAAAAGGAAATTATTTTTGCATAAACAGATGATTAGTGGCAGGGGGAAATCCTGCCGCTTTTTCTGCTTTAGTTTGTCAGCTTGACAAATAAAGGGTTAAGGAATATAATTAGATTCAGTATTATACAAGGAGTTAATAAATATGCGGCAAGGTATTCTTAAATAAACTGTCAATTTGATAGTGGGAACAAAAAGTAGCAGTCCCGTTTCACTTTTAATATGGGGCTTAGTTTTTTGTACCCAGTTTAAGAATACTTTTATCATGTAATTTTATATGCCCGAAAACATATAAGTGTTTTGGGGCTATTGGAGTTATTTACCCAGTGATAGGAGTATTTATCACTGGGTATTTTTATGCCCTTTTTTGGGTGTTGATAGGAGGAAAATCACATGAAAATAATTAACTTAGGCATTCTGGCTCACGTTGACGCAGGAAAGACAACATTAACGGAAAGTTTATTGTATACCAGTGGTGCAATTGCAGAACTAGGGAGCGTAGATGAAGGCACAACAAGGACAGATACCATGAATTTGGAGCGTCAAAGGGGAATCACTATCCAGACAGCAGTGACATCTTTTCAGTGGGAGGATGTAAAAGTCAACATTATAGATACGCCAGGCCATATGGATTTTTTGGCGGAAGTATACCGTTCTTTATCCGTATTAGACGGAGCAGTATTATTAGTTTCTGCAAAGGATGGCATACAGGCACAGACCCGTATACTGTTTCATGCACTACAGACAATGAAGATTCCGACAATTTTTTTCATCAATAAAATTGACCAAGAGGGGATTGATTTGCCAATGGTATATCGGGAAATGAAAGCAAAGCTTTCTTCGGAAATTATAGTGAAGCAAAAGGTTGGGCAGCATCCCCATATAAATGTAACGGACAATGACGATATGGAACAGTGGGATGCGGTAATTATGGGAAACGATGAACTATTAGAGAAATATATGTCAGGGAAACCGTTTAAAATGTCAGAACTGGAACAGGAAGAAAACAGGAGATTCCAAAACGGAACGTTATTTCTCGTTTATCACGGAAGCGCTAAAAACAATCTGGGGATTCGGCAGCTTATAGAAGTGATTGCCAGTAAATTTTATTCATCAACGCCTGAAGGTCAATCTGAACTATGCGGGCAGGTTTTTAAGATTGAATATTCAGAGAAAAGGCGGCGTTTTGTTTATGTGCGTATATATAGCGGAACATTGCATTTGAGGGATGTTATTAGAATATCTGAAAAAGAGAAAATAAAAATCACAGAGATGTGTGTTCCGACAAACGGTGAATTATATTCATCCGATACAGCCTGCTCTGGTGATATTGTAATTTTACCAAATGATGTTTTGCAGCTAAACAGTATTTTGGGGAACGGAATGCTGTTGCCGCAGAGAAAATTTATTGAAAATCCTCTCCCTATGCTCCAAACAACGATTGCAGTAAAGAAATCTGAACAGCGGGAAATATTGCTTGGGGCACTTACAGAAATTTCAGATGGCGACCCTCTTTTAAAATATTATGTGGATACTACAACGCATGAGATTATACTTTCTTTTTTGGGGAATGTGCAGATGGAAGTCATTTGTGCCATCCTTGAGGAAAAATATCATGTGGAGGCAGAAATAAAAGAGCCTACTGTTATATATATGGAAAGACCGCTTAGAAAAGCAGAATATACCATCCACATAGAAGTCCCGCCAAATCCTTTCTGGGCTTCTGTCGGGTTGTCCATAGAGCCGCTCCCTATTGGAAGCGGAGTGCAGTATGAAAGCAGAGTTTCACTTGGATATTTAAATCAATCGTTCCAAAATGCGGTTATGGAGGGGGTTCTTTATGGCTGCGAGCAGGGGCTGTATGGATGGAAAGTGACAGACTGTAAAATCTGTTTTGAATATGGATTGTATTATAGTCCTGTAAGTACCCCCGCAGACTTTCGGCTGCTTTCCCCTATCGTATTGGAGCAGGCTTTAAAAAAAGCAGGGACAGAACTATTAGAGCCATATCTCCACTTTGAAATTTATGCACCGCAGGAATATCTCTCACGGGCGTATCATGATGCTCCAAGGTATTGTGCAGATATTGTAAGTACTCAGATAAAGAATGACGAGGTCATTCTGAAAGGAGAAATCCCTGCTAGATGTATTCAAGAATACAGGAACGATTTAACTTATTTCACAAATGGGCAGGGAGTCTGCTTGACAGAGTTAAAAGGATACCAGCCAGCTATTGGTAAATTTATTTGCCAACCCCGCCGCCCGAATAGCCGTATAGATAAGGTTCGGCATATGTTCCACAAGTTAGCTTAACAGCTTGCAAAAGTCATATAAAATGAGATTTGAAAGGATTAGAGACTAATTATGATGAAATGCGAATGGATATTGTGTCCTGTTTGTGGGAGCAAAACCCGTAATAAAATTAGGAAGGACACTGTTTTGGAGAATTATCCCCTTTATTGTCCAAAATGCAGACAAGAAAGATTGATTAAAGTTGACAACTTGAAGATAACTGTCATCAAAGAGCCAGACGCTTAAGACGCAGAGCCGATGAAATTGTGGAACAATTCACGAATCATCGGCTCTTTTTGTTTCGTATTTGAAAGAACAAACTCACCAAATAAAAAAAACGATATTCGGGTGGGTTATTTTGTTATACCCTAAATTACCCTCTGAATTTGTTTTTAAATTTGGAGGGATTTTTTTATGTCCTTTTTTCGGGCAGTTATCTATCTGCTCATACGAAGCAAAATTTATCAATACATAGCATATCAGAGAACGGCAGGAAACCAGTTAAAAAAATTTCTGCCTATGCAACGGTACTTCCTGCCTTGAAAGTAGAAGTACAATCTCCATACAATAGAATTACTATTTCCTATAACCGTAAAGGTCACAGAGCCTTTGCGGTTTTTCTTTTGTCGATTTTTGTTGGAAAGTGCCGTAGGGCTGTTTCTGATATGCGGTGTCGTTCTCCGCCTCTCCATCTGGATTTTTTACATTTCAAAAATTCAGATGGGAGGTATTTATGGTGAAATATGCACCAAGAAAGGTATTTATCAAAGAAAGCGGCAGATATGTGGAACTGTCCTACATGGATTTCTGCCGCCGCAGGGAATCCGACCAGACCTACATGGACAAGCTGTTTATTCCCGTTCAAGGCTGTCTGCTTGAAGTCGTGAGGGAGCAATACACGGACTTCTACCGAGATAAGGAACGGTGGCGTTATCTGAAAAAATTAGATACGAAGAACAGCTTGCTTTCTCTGGATGGATTTACGGACAGCGAGGGGAAGCCTTTAGACTTTATCGCTGATGAAGCGGCGGACATTGCGGAAACCGTTGTCAATGCGGTTATGGTGGACAGGCTGAAAGCCGCCCTGCCTTTGCTGTCGGATAGTGAACAGGAATTGATACAGGCAATCTTTTTTGACGGACTTTCTGAGCGTGAAGTCGGGGCGAGGTTCGGCATAACCCAGAGCGTTGTGAACAAACGCAAAGCCAGAATCCTAAGAAAACTAAGAAAGATAATAGAAAATTAAAATTTAAGGCGTTCAGCCCCCTTGTTTTTCCTTTGGGAAAATGAGGGGGTTTTTCTCTGCCCTCTCAATCAATTCTGATTGGAGGAAAAGAAGCATGGCATATAACCACGGACGGGAGGACAGGAAATGGCGTATCTGGAAAGAAGCGGAGGAAAAGCTGCTGCGTGAGTGCGGCGTTGATGAAGCGACCATTGAGCAGATACGCATTGCGGACAGGGCAGACTTCAATTCCAACAGGCGGTTTTACCGATGGACGAATGACGTTGCGGAATACCTTGAGGACATGGCAGACAGGGAGTGGCAGACGGAAGTGGGTACGGTTGCGGAGTTACTGGACGAGATTGAGAGCGAAAATCTCTATCAAGTATTAGTCGCGGTGGACGGGCGTACCTTGAAAATCGTCCTGCTGAAAATGCAGGGGTATTCCACAAAGGAGATTGCCCCGCTTGTGCATTTGACGACTGGTGCCATCTATGCGAGGTTAGACCATCTGCGGAAGAAGCTGCGGAAAATTTTGTAAGCGTCTAATACATCCCATTATCCTGCGGGCTACTGGGTGGGGAGTGGAATCTCCCCGCTTATTTTTTGGCAGGAGGACAGCGGGATGGCATACAGGGTTAAGGCATACACGCTTCGGGAGGAATCCACGGAAAGTAGCACAAGGTATTTTATCAGTTTTAAGGACGGGCAGGGCAAATCCCACGAGTTGGAAGTGTCGGAACAGTTCTTTATGGAGTTTCGGCAGATGGAACGCAGGAACAGGAATCTTCTCCAATGGGACGAGCGGCACAGGGAGTTTAACGAGGTATGGGACGAAACCCTTTACAGACGGGCGTTGCGTGTGCCTAAGAGCCTTGATGAACGCATGATTGAAGAAGAACGGAATGAAACGCTCTGTAAGGCGGTTGAGAGCCTGCCAGAGATACAAAGGCGGCGTTTCCTGCTTTATTACGAGCATGATTTCAATTTTTACCAAATCGCTGCGATGGAGCATTGCACCGCTTCAGCAATACAGAAATCTGTTGCGATTGCAAAGGAGAAAGTAAAGGCGGAAATGAGGAAATATCTCCAACCGTGACTGATACCGCCCGAAAAAGAAATCTGTTTTTTATTTGTGTGGGATTGGCGGCATTACATACTCTCACTTTTTTTCGTGGGAGTAAATCTATTTCTAAGGAGGTCAACGCCTATGTGTAACGAAAACAAAGACACCGCCCGAAAGGAGGAAAGCCATGCAGAAGTTACAGACAGTCAACGCCGAAACGCTCCTTTATGAACCGCTTGAGAAGCAGTCCTTTGTGGTGGACAGCCTTATCCCCACAGGATTGTCGCTGTTCTGCGGCTCACAGAAGATAGGCAAGAGCTGGCTCATGCTGAAGCTATGCCTATGCGTGTCGCAGGGACTTCCCTTGTGGGATATGCCGACAATGGAGGGCGACGTGCTTTACCTCTGCCTTGAGGACACGTTCTGCCGCATACAGGACAGATTATTCCGCTTGACGGACGAAGCAAGCGGGCGGCTTCACTTTGCCGTGGCAAGCTGCAAGCTGTCAGACGGTCTTATCGTGCAGCTTGAGGATTATCTGAAAGATTACCCAGACAGCAGGCTCATTGTGATTGATACCTTGCAGAAAGTCCGTACAGCTTCAAAAGACAATGCCTACGCAAGCGACTATGGGGACATCTCCCTCATCAAAGACTTTGCCGACAGGCACTCTCTGGCGGTCATTGTCGTACACCACATCCGAAAGCAGAATGACAGCGACGTGTTCAACAAGGTGTCTGGGACGACAGGATTAACGGGGAGTGCGGACGCTACCTTTGTTCTGGAAAAGGAGAAACGTGCGTCTGACACCGCCAAGCTGTATGTGACGGGCAGGGACACGCCTTATCAGGAATACACGCTGCGTTTCCGTGATTGCCGTTGGGAGCTTGTGGAGCGGAAAACGCAGGAGCAGCTTGCGAAAGAAACGATACCAGATGTCCTTTTTCGGTTGGTGGATTTTATGAGGGATAAGGAAGAATGGATAGGCACGGCAACGGAACTGTTAGCCGCTATGGGGGAAACGGAAACCATACCCACGGTGATTACGAAATGGCTGAATGAATACCGCACCACATTTTTAAGCGAGAACCGTATCTGCTACCAGTACAGCCGCAGGAAAGACGGCAGGCGGATTGCCCTTGCAAGGAGGGCGGGTGACAGCGGTGACGGTGGTGACAGCGATATTAGGATACCCCCCTGTTACTGTCATTGACGCTTAAAGCCATGTAAAGCTGGCGGCTCTGCCCTGCGGGTGACAGCAGTGACGGTGGTGACAGTGATTTTAGGATACCCTGCCGCTGTCATCCCTACGGGAGAACACCCCGTAAACGCAAAATGCAGGCGTGAGATTTACTCGCCCTTTTCGGTCGTGTAAAACCACCCCTGCGGTCAGAAAAATCATTCCGATTTTTCCGACTGCGTTTACAGGGTGTAACACACTACACTTTGCCCTGCAAAGTCGTGTGCCAGACGTTCCCTCTGGACTCCCTTAAGGCAGGGCTGTGCCCTGCTATCCTACGCCTTACGGCTTCGGATAAAAGAATGGCGGCATGACGGTGACGGCTCTTGCGAGGGGGGGTATCCCAAAAACACCGTCATCATCGACATGACCGTCATGCAGGGGGTGAGGGTGACAGTTGCGGCAGTCGGCAGGGGGTATCCCAAAACTGCTGTCACCACCGTCACCGCTGTCACCCCAAAGGACGGTCACCCGCCGAAAGAAAGGAGGAATCCGCCTATGCCTTATGCAATCCTGCGTTTCCAGAAACGAAAAGCGGGCGGCGTTGCGGCTTGTGAACGCCACAACGAGCGGAAGAAAGAAGCCTACAAAAGCAACCCAGATATAGATATGGAACGCTCTAAAAACAATTACCATCTCATAGCACCACCAAAGTACACCTACAAGAAAGAGATTAACCGCATGGTAGCCGAAGCGGGGTGCAGGACAAGGAAAGACAGCGTGATGATGGTGGAAACGCTCATCACAGCTTCACCAGAATTTATGAACCAGTTACTGCCCGAAGAACAAAAAGCGTATTTCCAGACGGCTCTTGACTTCATTTCGGAGCGTGTTGGAAAGCAGAATATCCTCTCCGCTGTCGTCCATATGGACGAGAGAACGCCCCATATGCACCTCTGCTTTGTGCCGATTACGCCAGACAATAAGCTGTCAGCGAAAGCTATCTTAGGCAACCAGAAATCATTATCCGAGTGGCAGACCGCCTACCATGAGCGGATGTCCTCACGGTGGAATCAGCTTGAACGGGGGCAGTCCTCAATGGAAACCAAGCGGAAACACGTCCCCACATGGCTCTATAAATTAGGCGGTAGGCTTGATAAACAGTATGAAGAAATCGTGTCTGCCCTATCCGACATCAACGCCTTTAACGCAGGGAAGAAAAGGGATAAAGCGTTAGATTTACTCTCTGCATGGCTGCCAGACGTGGAGAAATTCTCTAAGGAAATCGGGAAACAGCAGGCGTATATCGACAGTTTGAAAGAGAGAATTGGGCAGGAATCAGACTATGCGGGGCGTATGCGTGATGAAAAGTACGAGCAGGAACTAAAGGTGCAGAAAGCGAATCAGAAGATATTTGAATTGCAGAGAACCAACGAGCAGATGGGGCGGCTGCTGTCAAAAATACCGCCCGAAGTGTTGGAAGAATTGCAGAAAAATCATAGAAGCAGAGCGAAAGAAAGGTAGATATGTGAATGAAGAAACAGGATTTTAAGGTGTTAAAGACCAAAGACTTGTACCCGTTCCCCGACAATCCGTTTCATGTGGCAGAAGATGAAACACTGTCAGAGTTAGCGGAAAGCATCAAGGAATTTGGCATTGTCACGCCGATAATCACACGCCCGAAAGAGGACGGGAACGGCTATGAAGTGATTGCGGGACAGCGGCGTGTCCGTGCTTCTGAACTTGCAGGGATAAATACCGTGCCTGCGTTTGTCCTGCCCTTAGACCGTGACCGAGCCATCATCACCCTTGTAGACAGCAATTTGCAGCGTGAGAATATCCTGCCATCGGAGCGGGCGTTTGCTTACAAGATGAAATCCGAAGCCATGAAGCGGCAGGGTTTCCGCACGGACTTAACCTCGTCACAAGTTGTGACGAAGTTGCGGACGGACGACAAGGTGGCACAGGGCTTCGGCGTGGGCAGGATGACCGTGCAGCGTTTTATTCGCCTGACGGAACTGATACCGCCGATTTTGCAGATGGTGGACGAGGGGAAAATCGCCCTCACGCCTGCGGTGGAACTGTCCTTCTTGAAGAAAGACGAGCAGGAAAACCTCTTTGCCACGATGGAGAGCGAAGAAGCAACGCCCTCACTCTCACAGGCACAGCGGATGAAAAGCCTAAGCCAGAGTGGGCGGCTTGACATGGATATGATATTTGCGATTATGACGGAGGAAAAGGGAAATCAGAAAGAAACCTTGAAAATCAACACAAGCAAGCTGAAAAAATACTTTCCGAAGAACAAAACGCCGAAGCAGATGGAGGAAACCATCATCAAACTTTTGGAGCGTGAGTTGCAGAGGAAACGCAACCGTGACAGCCGCTAATCTTCTTTTTTCGGGAAGTAAATACAGAGAGTTGAGGTAGAGAGAATGAAAGAAATCCAGTATGAAATCGTAAAGGAAATCGCAGTATTGTCTACGGGCGACAGTGGCTACACAAAGGAAATCAATCTCATTTCATGGAATGGGAAAGAGCCGAAGTATGACATCCGCAGCTTTTCCCCGAACCGTGAAAAGTGCGGCAAGGGAATCACGCTGAACGCTGATGAAGCGGCGGCACTCCTTAAAGCATTGCAGAAAGAATTAAACAGCGAGGATTAATGGTATCTGATTGGCAGGGCGGGGACATTTCCAAACTCTTCCCTGCCCTGTCTGGAAAGGAAGATTTAAGTATGGGCGAGGATAAGAAAGCAGATAAAAAGAGAAAGCGTATCGTGCCAAAAGCACCAGTGCAGATGATAATCAGCCGTGAATATGTCGGCACACAGACCGTTACAGAAGCGTTTGTCCCGATTATCTCCGAGGATATTCGGAAGAAGATTGCCGAGGGCGACACCTTCGACAATGAGGGGCTGTCCGCTTAGAATGTACGCAATGGGACATGAAAACAGATAGGACAGATACGGAGGTTTTACAGTATGGCGGGAATCAAAGAAGAAAAGAAAATCTATTTAGTCGGCATTTATTGCCGCTTATCTAAAGATGATGGTACGGATAACGAGAGTGCGAGCATTGCGACACAGAAATCCATCCTCACGGATTATGTGAAAAAGCAGGGATGGCACATAGCAAAAACGTATGTGGACGATGGTTATTCTGGTACAAATTTCCAAAGACCAAGTTTCCAGAATATGATAAAAGACATTGAAAGCGGTCTGATAAACTGCGTGATTACGAAAGATTTATCCCGTCTGGGGAGAAACTATCTTGATTGTGGGTTATATCTGGAAGTTTTCTTCCCAGAGCATAACGTGAGGTATATAGCGGTCAATGACGGCGTAGATACCTTGAATAAATCTGCTATGGACATCACGCCTTTCCGCAACATTTTAAACGAAATGTATGCCGCTGACATATCTGTTAAGATAAAATCGGCATATCGGGCGAGGTTTCAACAGGGGAAATTCATGGGAACTACCGCCCCTTATGGCTATATCAAAGACCCTGCCGACCACAACCATCTGCTGATAGATGATAAAGTGGCACATGTTGTAAAAGAGATATTCGACCTTGCATTAAAAGGGAATGGAGTTGCCAAAATTTGCAGACATCTTAATAAACAGCATATCCTACGCCCTGCCGCTTATGCGGCGGAGCGTGGCGAAACAGGCTTTGAACGTCATTTTGAGGGGAACGAGGACAAACGCTATATTTGGAGTGGAAACAGCGTGAGGAGCATTTTAAGAAGCCCGATATATGCGGGAAATCTTGTAGGCTACAAACGGATTGCCGCCAATATGAAAAGCAAGAAACGCCCCTCTAAGCTGCCCGAAGAATGGGAAGTGATACCCAATACCCATGAGGGAATAGTCACGCAGGAGGAATTTGATATTGTCCAACAGCTTATTACAAGTCGTAGGCTTCCACAGAACAAGGGAGGATTTGTAAATATTTTTGCAGGCGTTATCAAGTGTGTGGACTGCGGATGTGCTCTGCGGGCAATGAACGTACACAGGAGGAAACGCCCAGAGATTATCGACTGTGTACAGTATTCATGTAATAATTATGCAAGAAACGGAAGAAGCGAGTGTAGTGCCCACAATATAGAAGCAAGGGATTTATTCAATGCCGTTCTTGCCGACATCAACTGTTTTGCGGATATGGCAGTGAATGATGAAAAGGCGGTCAGGGCCATAGAAAAGCGGCTCACGGAAACAGACCAGAGCAGGGCGAAAGCATTAGAGAAAGAACGTAAGAAGCTGAACAAACGCCTTGCGGAACTGGACAGGCTGTTTTCCTCTCTCTACGAGGATAAGGTCATGGAGCGTATTACCGAGCGGAATTTTGAGATGATGTCGGGGAAATACCAGAAAGAGCAGCTTGAAATTGAAGCAAGGCTGAAAGAGGTGACGGAAACTCTTAATGAAAGCTACGAGAAATCACGGGGAATCCGTGACTTCCTCGCCCTTATCCGAAATTATCAAGGCTTAAAAGAACTGGATGCAACAGTTATAAACGCACTCATAGACAAGATACTTGTTTCGGAGCGTGAGAAGATGGCAGACGGAACAGTGAAGCAGGAAATCAAGATTTACTATAAATTCATCGGCTTTGTCGATGAATTACATATCATACCTACAAAACGGTGGGCAGCAATGCCCGCTAAAAACTGTACGGTGTGCGGCGTTGAATATGTCCCGGGCTCTGGTGCATCAAGGTATTGTTCTGCTTGTGCCAAGAAGATACGGAGGGAGAAATCAAACGAGAGCAAACGCAGGAGCAGAGAACAGAAAAGGATAGCATGTATGAACTGTCCGCAAAAAATGACCGACTGACCTTGAGCAGAGAGCCGGAAGAATTGTAAGACAGGGAAATGAAAACAAAGAAGTCAGCATATACAGATATGTAACGGAGAATACCTTTGATGCGTACCTTTGGCAGACCATCGAGAATAAACAGAAGTTCATTTCTCAGATTATGACAAGTAAAACACCTGTAAGAGTGGCGGAAGATGTGGACGAAAGCAGCTTAAACTATGCAGAGATTAAAGCCCTTGCTACAGGTGATCCGAAAATCAAGGAAAAGATGGATTTGGATAATGAGGTTACAAAACTTAAAATGCTTGAAGCAAACTATAAGTCCAACCGTTACAGATTAGAGGATAAGGTTGCTAAAAACTATCCGGAAGAAATTTCAAGAACAGAAAAGCTCATTGAGGCTGTAAAGAAAGATATTGAAGATGTAGAAGCAAAAGCTGAAGGCGATGAAAAGTTCACTTCTATTATCATTTTAGGTGAGAAAATTACGGATAAGAAATTAGCCGGAGAAAAGCTGCTTGAAGCTATTTCTAAAGTAAAAATCAATGAAAGCAAAGTTATCGGTAAGTATAGAAACATGGATTTGGAGGTAAGCTATAATTTCTTTACCAATGCCCATAACTTTAGCTTAAATGGTGCTGCAAAGCATTCAGGAGAGCTTGGAACGAGTGCGGACGGTAATATTACAAGGCTTGATAATGCTCTTGAGAAAATGCCTGAGAAATTAAAGAGGCTTGAAGAAAAGCTCTTCAGCACAAAAGAACAGCTTGAAAATGCAAAAGAGGAATTACAAAAGCCTTTTGAAAAAGCTGATGAACTAAAGAATAAGGTGCTCCGCTTGGCAGAACTGAATAAGCTCCTTGATATGGGAGAAGTGGAAGAAAAGAGAAATGATAATCCCCTTGTAGAAGATGTAAAACGAGCTATCATAGACTTTTGCAACAGAGAGTATGAAGAAAATCATAGTTATGATGAGTTTGACGTTCTATATCCTGATTTAAAGCATATCGGCATCGCCTATACCAATACACCTGACGAAAGACACGGCATCCAATATGAGCTTAATTTAGAAGCTAAAACATGGACACAGTATATTGATGATACTCCAATCAAAACAGAGAGCTTCGACTATGAAAACAAGGGAGAAAATGAAGCTCTAAGGAATATGAAAAATGAAATAGAGCTATCCTCTTTTGAAGATTTAGTCTATGTGGATTCCGAGGACTTAAAGGCAGCTCTGGGACTGGACATTGATGATGAAGGTAACTTCTATGATCCACTTTCTAAAGACCTTGATAATGATGGAATTGCTGACAGATATGACAATGACTTTAAGGACAGCGATTATTTTGAGTCAACCTATGATGTTGAAGATAATTTGCATACCAAAGAGGAAGCCACACAGAAAACGGGTGATAAACCATCTATCTTAGGACAGATAAGAGCCTATCAGGAAGAAAGTAAAACAGAAGAAAAACAAACAGCAAAAGAACAGGAATATGTACGATAAGGGAGGGAAACCTCCCTTTTACCATGAAAGGAGATAAAAAACATGGATTACAAAACAATGAGAAATCAGATAGAAAATATGGTAAGTGATAATCACAAGGACTTTGTTAAGGCGGTTATCAGCATGGAAAAAGGTATCAACGATGAAAGTGCTTTGGATAAGCTCTATGAGGCTTATATGGACAAGGACACCGTTAATTTACTGCATGAGGAATTTGATTACATGATTGAAGATTTAAGAGAACAGGGGCAGATTAAAGATCTTCCTTATGTTCAAGAGGAGAAAGATAATCTTGTCAATATCGTTGGAAATATTGTAGGAAAGATCGATGTAGTTGAAAGAGAAAATAAGAACGGAGAAGCCTTTACGGTAGTAAACTTCTCTGTGGCATCTAAAGATGATGAGGGCAATAAGGTATATCATAATTGCTCCGCATACGGAGAAAAGGGTGATATTCCAAAAGACTTTAAGCAGGGAGATTTTGTAAAACTCTTTGGACAGATCAGAACTTCCGTTGACGATAACGGCAAGGAACATACTAACATCAGGATACTTTATTCAAAGCTCTTAAAGGCAAAAGAACAGATGAAAGGTCGAGATGAAAAGAAAGAGTCTGTGCTTGGAGCTATCAAGAAATATCAGGCTGAAGATAAGGAAAAGCCTAAAGAAAAGAAAGAAACATCAAAAGAAGCTGAGAGATAAACTTATGGTCGGTGTGGTCTTGGGACTGCACCGACTCTTTTTTTATTTGCTAGAGTTCGATTAAAGAGAATATATTTATGAAAAAAGTATATTTTATGGTATAATGTAATAAAGATAGTTTTCTTGAAGGGAGGATAAGAATGAGGGTTTTTAGTTATAAAAGATTGTTCAAAAAACTAATTGATTTAGATATGACAAATAATGAATTGATGGAAAAGGCAAAAGTGGGTAAAAGTACATTTTACAAAATGAAGAATGGGCAAAATGTAACTACGGATGTCTTGCTTAGAATTTGTAATGCTTTAGACTGTAATATTGAAGAAATAGTAGAGTGTATTAAGAAAGAAAATTAATATCTTGAATGGTTAAATGAATAAATGAGTTATATATGATTTGTTAAATAGGGGTGGCAATGTGGTGCGTATCAGTCAATACATTAAATATGATTTTGATGACTTCACTTTACATGGTGCGGGGATACCACTATGCTCACATATAATTTATCAAAAGGGAAATCTTTGAACGAATTCATAAATAAAGGGAACAATGATAGGATAATAATATGCTTATTTATTATGTTATATACGCAAGATTAAAGGGGGTATTGAAAGATGAGAGATGGTACCATTGAATATAAAGTAAAAGTATTTATTAGCTCAAAATGTGGTGGAAGATATACTTTGGTAAGGAAGGCGTTAAAATCTTTATTATCAGAAACAAATATAGTTCAAGTATTTATATTTGAAGAGCAAGGGCCATCAAGCCAACATGTAATAGATAGTTATATCACAAAACTAGATGATTCGGATTTATGCGTGTTCTTGATAGATAATAAGGATGATGTGTCGGATGCTGTCTTGAAAGAACAAAAACGGGCTAGAGAATTAAAAAAGAAGGCATTATATATTTTTTGTGATGAAGATAAAAAGGAACCTACACAACTACAATTAGAAATACGAGATAGCTTTAGAGAAAAATATGACGTAGTTCACGAGTTTTCTGACTTTATTGAAAAAGT
Organism: Megasphaera sp. UPII 135-E; assembly: GCF_000221545.1. Classification (NCBI taxonomy): domain Bacteria; kingdom Bacillati; phylum Bacillota; class Negativicutes; order Veillonellales; family Veillonellaceae; genus Megasphaera; species Megasphaera sp. UPII 135-E. Next base: position 59,804 of record NZ_AFUG01000007.1, on the reverse strand, counting down.
ATATACTGGAATAATGAGAGATGTTGTTGATATTTATAGAAACTATTGTAGAGAACAATTCGTTGATTTTGCTATTAATGAAGATACAGAAGAGATAAACGTTATAAGTAATAACTATATTATTGATAAAGAACTTTTTCAAGGATTTACTATGACGAGAAATGTAGCTAAAGAGATAATATTTAATACAAAAAAAGAAGAAAGTTCAAGATTAAATTTTAAATTAGATAAATCGCTTAGTATAATGTTTTCAAATCTATTAGGTCACAATACAAATATACCGATTAATTATTCTAGTTTAGCAAATGAGTTATGTAATAGACATGAATCTTACTTGAAGTCTTTTATTACATATAGAGTTAGAGCTATAGAAGCATATTTTTCAAATGAATTAGATGAATGTGCCAATGAATTAGAAAATGCATACAATGAATCGATTAATAATGATAAAATACCAAACTGGCTTTCCAATGATGTTTTAATTGATTGGAGAAATATTATTGTCTTACAAGATGAGATAAATAATCAATATTCGTTAGAAATGAAACCACAAACTTTATTGGAAGAAAATCAGGAAAATGTATATTATCCATTACTTGATAGATGTACAGGTAGTTTATCACAAAAGCTGCTTAAAAGGTTAATGGCTCGGAAGGTAGATTCTCCATATACAACACATTTTGAAGGAGTGGATGATATTCTTGATGATGTGTCTAATTCATTTATATTATCAATGACTTATGGTTCTCTAACACATCTGTTGTTAATTAGAGATAGAATGATTAGTATACTTTTAAGCTTAAATTTTTTATATTATGATCATAATATGTACATTTTTCTTATAAAATTATTATTAATGGAACAAAAAGATAAAGAATTAGAAAAAATTATAAGAGCTTATAATCAAAGTACAGATACGATAAATGCAACCGATATTGTGAATATGATTTCAGGAATAAATTTAATCCCAGTTCCACATAAGAGGTTTATTTCAAAATTATTGATCTTAAAACATTATGGTTACTACTTCGGTGATGATTTATTCACTTCATATGTATATGAAGTATTCAAAGAGGTTGATATATGGATTGCAGATGAAAATAGAATTCTAAGTATAGCAAGCTATATCTTTGAATTTTTTATATATAATATATCTAGAATAGATAATAATAAAATTATAGAAGTATGCATAACTCTTATAGAAAAAAACTTCAGGAGATATTTCGATAATATATTAGAAGTATTAAGTAGAATTAATTATTCAAAAATATCTAATATCAATCAGGAGAAAGTACTTAAATTGATAATTGATATGATAATGGATGAAGAAATAAGAAAAGGTTGTAATTTACTTTCAAGTTACTTGATAGTATTAAGGAAAAATATAACGATAGATGTTGAATTATTAGATATTACTATTGAAGAATGTATGAACAGCTTTTACTTATCTGAATATTTACTAGAGATAGAGCATAACAGAGGTGATGAAACATACAAGCATATTAATAGGTATGTTGAAAGAATTAATCAACGTAATAATGAGCAAGGAAAGAATGGAACTATAATTGGATATGCTGATGACCCCTATAAAACAATTAGAAATATTATAGAGTTCGATAAACTAAAGCTAGATACAAAACATATAAAATCAATATTATCTTCTATTGTTAGAACATTGCGAGAAGAAAAACAGACTATTGGAGACAAGATTAGAGCAATTGAACTATTCATTTACCTGAAGAACAAATATCCTTATGAAAAAGAATTGGATTTAACATTTTACTCAATAATAGAAGATAAAGAATTAGTATTGTGCGGACGCGAAGACATGTTTTTTTGAAAAGGCATCTCTGAGTACTTTAGAATTTAGCTTTATGATGTTACAATTATGCTTCAATAAATATAATTTTTCGGATGTTCTTTCTAAAATGGCAATATTTTCTCAAAAATCAGAAACAGAAATTATAAAATCATTTGAAACTTTAAAATCATTTTTGTATAATGTAGACTTTGACAAATTAGAGGATAGTGTTTTATCTACAATTATTCAGTATTCAATAGGCTTGAGTTCTCATAATGAAAAAGATATAAGAGTGCAAGCTACAAGAACAATAATATTGTTATGTAAGTCTAAATATAAAGAGTTAGCATTAAATCAATTATCTAAAATGATGGATAATGAGATATATCAGATTAAAATTGAAATAATATATGGTGTCTATGAATTAGATTTTAAAGATAATACAAAAAAGAACTATATTATAAAGAAGGGATTAGTAGATAATCATTATTTGATACGAAAGGCTGCAAATGAAACCAAAGAGAAAATAAACATAAATAATGATACAATCTAGAATAAATTTATTACTATTTATAGCTTCTTACTAAAGTTGGATGGACTAGGGGTACAAAAACATTATCAAGATACGGATTTTATGACTATAGTATAGATTTTATGATATATAAACAAATGGTTTAAAAGGCTTAAGGATAATCTTAAAAAGCTTATAAAATAAATTGGGAAATACGAATTAGACTTATTATCTTGCGAAAGAATCCAATGGTATTTGAATATGCATAAATTAAATGTTGAGGGTTTTCTAGGAAATTATATTTAAGATGTATATCGTTAAAAAATAGTTGATAGAGATGAAGTGAGTCTATCTCTCCATCTCCTTACCCATGTAAATTCCGTAATTTTTTCGTATCTTATAAAGCTCGTCCATAGTGGATTTTGAGGAAGAATACTCTTGCATAAGGGGATTCTTTTTTTCTTGCAATGTATCAAGTTTATCTAAAATATCCTTGGAATTTGGCAGTTTTGAATAGGATTTTTTAGTTTTGCAAGAGCCGTTTCGTAGCGTGTGATTTCAGCCTTATGCTCTTCATAAAATGTTTTATCGTAAGTATTCAGCTTATATTCTTTGTAGTAGGCTCGATACTGTTTAACAGTATGAACTTGTTCCATAGTATCAGAAAGTAGCTGCATATCCTTATCAATTTCTTTGATTTTATCTTGTATATTTTGTCTTTCTTCAGCATTTTTTCTGATGTATTCATCAAGCTGCTTGACAGAGTTAATGCCATGTTCTCTGATATAAATAACAGACTCAGTCATTGTATGAAGGCTATGTTTGGTTGCCCAATATTCGTAGCTTTTGTTTTCCTTTACCTTTGCATTGGTGTTCATGTCAATAACATTGCCGATGCGTTTTTTGACGGCAGGAGTCTGGATATACTCTCTTTCTGTAATGCGTTCTTTTAATCTTTCTTCGCTATAATCTTTTCCGATTGTTTTAGTCCTTGTAAATCTCGCCTTATTTTTTGGCTTAAAAGCAATGTGCTTACCAAACTTAATTTTATAATCAAGAGATTTCATATTTTCTAAAAACTCTTCCCAAGATTTAGACTTATTAATCATTCTATCTATATCAAATTGCAGTTTAGATTTCCAGGAATTTCCGTTCTTACTTTGGTCAAACTCATACCAAGATTTACCGTTAATCTTATATTTTTTCTTATAGCTTTCGTCAAACTCGTCAATGACAGATAGGTTGTTTTCTTTGCATAGTTTATCGCCCTAATAACGGATTTGATGATAGCTTTTCTTATCATACAGGTAGCATCCGCCGTTACCATATTTACATTGTTGAAAATGATGTGAATGTGAATATGTCCTTTGTCTATGTAAGTAGATAAGACAAATTCGTACTCATTTCTTAATATTTTTTACAGAGTTTCATACCAATCTGGTGTGCTATTTCAGGCGTGGTTTCTCCCGGTAAAAATGATTGAATGAGATGTCTTGCAAGAACGGTTCCTTTTGTTCCTGCGTCATTTCGTGTCCTTAAAAACTGAGTGTGAGTAGTTGGTTCGGGACATTTATGAGTGCTTACTAAGATTTGCTCATCCGTTTTTTCTACATTAACAATATATGAAATGGCAAGATTAAGTGTTGATTTATTTAGAAGTAGGGAGTGGATCTGCCATATTTCTCTTGATAATTTTTCTATCTGTTTATTCATCGATTCGATTTCATTTTTGTAAATAATGCCAGTTGTATTAGTAGCTTTTGCAATCTGATTTATATTATTTGTTGCATTCGAAAGTAGCTATTGAAGATCTCTAAATGGTTCTAAATCTACAACAAAAATTTCTTTTTCTAATACACATTTCCTAAGAAAGTGGGACATGGTTTTGCAATTTGCAAGTTTCATTTTCTTTTCAAAGATTTCTTTTTCTTCCTTAGTTAGTTTTATTTTTATTCTTTCATTTCTAAATCTATTTGCCATTTTGTTTTCCTTTATAAAATGTATTTCGGGGTCTTAGGGTTCTCCCTAACAAGCTAAAAATTAGCAGTAGACTTCAACCAATCGCTAACTATATTAGCTCTTGGGAAGTCCTTGCATAGCATCTACCAAACACTCAAGTAAACTTTTGTGTGGTTAGGTGCGTAAAAAAATGGAGCATGCCGTAAAGGTCTGCTCCATTAATTTTTTTCGTAAGTGTCCGTACACTTATTGTGCTTGCTATTAAAGCTATAAGCGTTAAGCGTGTTATTTATATTAAATCAATTATACCATACTCAGAATATAAGTTCAGGCACTATTGACAAATACTGAATTACTATTTATTATTAAATATAAATTCGGTATTGAAATAGAACGAGGTGTGATATGGCACAAGTATTAAAAGAAGAAGTTAGAAATAGAATACTCGAAGCAGCAGAAAAAGTATTTTATAAAAAGGATTATAGAGGTGCCAAATTAACAGAAATTGCAAAAGAAGCAGATATTCCTGTGGCACTTATTTATACCTATTTCAAAAATAAGGAAGTTTTGTTTGATGCAGTAGTAAGTTCTGTTTATATAAACTTCGAGTCAGCTTTTAATGGGGAAGAATCTTTGGAAAAAGGTTCTGCTTTTGAAAGGTTTGATGAAGTTGGAGAAAATTATATTCATGAGCTTTTAAAAGAGCGTAAGAAGTTAATTATTTTAATGGATAAAAGTTCAGGTACAAAGCATGCAGAAGCAAAACAAAAACTCATATCGCAAATGCAGGTTCATATTGAAGTAAGTTTAAAAAGACAATCAAAACAGGAATATGATCCAATGCTTGCCCATATTTTAGCCAGTAACTTTACAGAGGGGCTTCTTGAAATAGCGAGGCACTATCAAAGTGAAAAGTGGGCAAAAGATATGCTAAAACTTATTGCAAGGTGTTATTACAAGGGAGTGGAATCCCTGTAATCAGCACTAAAAAATAGACTTTGTGTAATCAGCAAAGTCTTACTTTAAACCTTAATATTGAATTTAAATTCAATATTATTCAATTTTGAAAGGAGCGTTGTTCATGACGGAAAAGGAATTAAGGAAAAAAGTGATTGGGAAAAATGGTTTATCCAATTCACTTCTTGCTTTAAAAATAGTATTTGATTTGATACCACAAATCTTACTTGTATATTTGATTAGTTCGTTAATCACAAACAATATTAACGAAGGTAATTTAAAGTATATATTTGGGGGAATCTTTATATCGTTTGTGTTAAAAGGCGTGTTTTACTATTTTGCAACAAAGGTTGCTCATGAGAAAGCATACGAAAAATTAACAGAACTTAGGTTAGGTATTATTGATCATCTAAAAAAACTAAGTTTAGGATTTTTTAAAGAACATAATACAGGGGAGCTTACGAACATTGTTCAGCATGATGTGGAGCAAGTGGAAGTATACCTTGCTCATGGTCTTCCTGAAATAATGGCAGTTACGCTTCTGCCTACCATTATTTTCATAGCTATGATTTTTGTAGACTGGCGTCTTGCTCTTGGAATGATTGCCGGAGTTCCACTCATGTATTTGGTAAAAGTTCTTTCACAGAAAACAATGGATAAGAACTTTGTTATTTACTTTAACCACGAAAAGAAGATGAGAGAAGCGCTAATGGAATATGTAAAAAATATTTCTGTTATTAAGGCTTTTGCTAAAGAAGAGGAGATAAGTGAAAGAACATTAAAAACGGCAAGAGAATATGTTTACTGGGTTAAAAAGAGCATGGGGATGGTAACAATCCCAATGGGACTCATTGACATATTTATGGAGATTGGAGTGGTAATTGTCATGATTTTGGGAAGTATCTTTCTTTATCAGGGGAATATTACAACGCCTAATTTTATCCTTGCAATTATTTTATCATCTGCGTTTACAGCATCTATAAGTAAGACTGCTACATTGCAACATTTTTCTATTGTGTTTAAGGAAGCACTAAAGGCGATTGGAAAAGTTTTAACAGTTCCGCTTCCAAACAAAAATACAGAACAAGGTTTAGAGTTTGGAAATATAGAATTTAAAGATGTGAATTTTACATATGGAAAAGATGGTTTTGAGCTTAAAAATATCAATTTAACTTTTAAGAAAAATAGTTTGAATGCCTTTGTAGGAGCAAGTGGTTGTGGAAAGAGTACGGTATCTAATTTGCTTATGGGATTTTGGGATGCTGACAGCGGACGAATACTAATAAATGGGAAAGATATAAAGGATTACAGTCAGGAAAATATTTCAAATCTTATTGGAAGTGTGCAACAGGAGGTTATCCTTTTTGATTTAAGTATTTTTGAAAATATAGCAATCGGAAAACTAAATGCAACAAAAGAAGAAGTCATAGAAGCTGCTAAAAAAGCAAGATGCCATGATTTTATTTCTGCTTTACCAAATGGATATGAAACACGAGTAGGTGAAATGGGAGTTAAGTTATCCGGTGGAGAAAAACAAAGAATCTCCATAGCGAGAATGATACTTAAAAATGCACCGATTTTAATATTAGATGAGGCAATGGCAGCTGTTGATAGTGAAAATGAAAGACTAATTGGCGAAGCAATTGACGATTTAAGCAGGGATAAAACCATCATTACAATTGCTCATCATCTAAATACGATTAGAGATTCAGATCAAATTATAGTTATGGATAAGGGTGTTGTTCTTGATGCGGGAAGTCATGAAGAGCTGATGAAAAGATGTGAGTTCTATAAGGATATGGTTGAAGCACAGAACAAGGTAGATAGATGGAATTTGAAAGAGGTGGTAACAGAAAATGTTTAGAGAAATGTTAAAACTACTTACAAAAACTGGAAAGAGAGATTTGATTATATCAAGTGTATTCTTTGCCCTTTATGGACTTAGCTCCATAGCCATGATTGTTATCGTATTTTCTATACTGTTCCAAATCTTTGATGGAACGAGCTTAGTAAGCCTATATAAATATTTTATTGCGATTGGATTACTTGTAGTCTTCAAAGGTATTTGTAATATGGTCGCAGATATGAAAAAGCATAGTGCAGGTTTTGATATTGTTCAGCAAATAAGAGAACGCATGATTATTAAATTGAAAAAATTCAGCTTAGGATTTTATACCAATGAAAGACTGGGCGAGATCAATACAATTTTACACAAAGATGTTGATAATATGTCCCTTGTTGTAGGACATATGTGGTCAAGAATGTTTGGTGATTTTTTGATAGGTGCAGTTGTATTTGTTGGTCTTGCAAGTATTGATTTAAAACTTGCTATTTTAATGGCAGTATCTGTTCCGATTGCACTTATCTTTCTATATTTAACAATTAAGCAATCTGAAAGAATTGAAAATCAAAACAACTCAGCACTTCTTGATATGGTTAGCTTATTTGTTGAATATGTGAGAGGGATACCTGTATTAAAGAGTTTTTCAAACAATAAGAGCTTGGATAATAAGCTTATGAATAAGACAAAGAAGTTTGGAGAAACAAGCAAAGCAGCTTCAAGATTCAAGGCAAAACAATTATCTATATTTGGGTTTTTACTGGATATTGGATATTTGGTTCTTTTAATTGCAGGAACAATATTTGTTGTAAAGGGAAATCTTGATGTACTTCATTTTATTATCTTTGCAGTAATTTCAAAAGAGTTTTATAAGCCATTCGCTTCTATGGAACAACATTATATGTACTATGTTTCGGCGGTAGATAGTTATGAGAGACTTTCAAGAATTTTATATGCAGATGTAATCCCGGATAAAGTGAATGGAATTGTTCCGCAAGATAATGATATAGCATTTGAAAACATAGATTTTTCTTACGAAAAAGATGAATTTAAAATGGAAAACTTGAGCTTTTTTATTGCTGAAAAAACAATGACAGCCTTAGTTGGGGAATCGGGAAGTGGAAAGACTACGATAACCAACTTGCTTTTAAGATTTTATGATGTGCATAAAGGAAAAATTACACTGGGAGGAACTGATATAAGGGATATTCCTTATGATGAGCTTTTAGATCGTATCAGCATTGTCATGCAAAATGTTCAGTTGTTTGATAATACCATTGAAGAAAACATCAAGGTAGGTAAAAAAGGAGCAACAAAAGAAGAAATCATTGAAGCTGCAAAGAAAGCAAGGATACATGATTTCATTATGAGTTTACCAAAAGGTTATGAAACTGATATTGGAGAAAATGGCGGGATTTTATCAGGTGGACAAAGACAAAGAATATCTATTGCAAGAGCTTTTCTAAAGGATGCACCTATTTTAATTCTTGATGAAATGACAAGTAATGTTGATCCTGTAAATGAATCTTTGATACAAGATGCCATTACAGAACTCGCAAAGAATAGAACTGTACTTGTAGTGGCTCATCATTTAAAGACAATTCAAAAAGCTGACCAAATTCTCGTATTTCAAAAAGGCAATTTACTTGAAAAAGGAAAGCATAGAGAACTTCTTGAACAAGATGGCTACTACACAAAATTATGGAAAGCACAGTATGAGGTATCATCATGATTTTGTTAAAAGATGTTTCTTATGAATGGGAAGATGGACGAACTGCTTTAAAAAATATCAATCTTGAAATTAAAAAAGGTGAATTTATTTTAATTTCAGGGAAAAGTGGAAGTGGTAAAAGCACACTTGGAAGTGTAATGAATGGTCTTATTCCGCTACTTGAATAAAAATGGCCAAATACTTGAATTAAAACTAGCCAAATACTTGAATTGAAATTAGACAAACACTTGAATAACTGATAAAATCTACTTAAGCATGAGTATGGGAGGCAATGATGAAAGAGTATTTACCAAGAATTGCAGATAAATTACCAGCGTAATATAATAAAACCGCTAAATGACTAGCTTTAGCGGTTTTATGAGAATATTGAAAGCAGCAAAAACGCCCACTTTTTCGCACGGTTGCTCAACCGTTGCTCAACCATAAAACGGGTAAACGATTCACGGCTTCTGTATATTGCTCTATGCTTTTGTGCATATATATGCGTTCCGTGATGTCCGATCCAGCATGCCCCACTATCCTTTTTATCAGAACCGGGTCGATTCCAGCGTTGCCGCACATGCTTATGAACGTATGTCGCGATTCGTGTGGGTGGTGTGTAGGCAGTCTCAAATCCGCCAAAAAAAGCTTTAATCTTCTATAATAAGTGTCCCCCGTAATTCCACCAAAGAGATACGGGCTGCCCTTTTCAGCCGCCCGTTTGTATAGGTAGTCGGCAAACGGCAAGACGCAATCAGCAATAGGGATAACGCGGTTCTTCCCAGCCTTCGTTTTTTCGCCGCCTATCATATAGCGATCTGCTATGTGTACATCGGCGATGGGCATATTCGTAAGTTCCCGCAGCCGTGCACCCGTATAAATGTATAGTAACGTCATTTTTGCGATGTCATTATCGCGATGATTCCAAATGGTTCGTATTTCCTCTGAAGTGTATACGTGCATCGTGCGTACGGGCCTTGCGTGCTTACTTATGACGATGTCGGAGAAGTAGTTCCGCGGTATGGCGTCAAGCTTTACCGCAAGCGACCCAATAGATGTGAAAAAACCTTTTATGTTTAGCATTGTAGTTTGAGCCATATTGCTATCATCAAATAGCGGCTGTACGTGGCTCGCCCGTATATCCCGCATCGGGCAGTTCACAAACTGTGCACACAACTTTTTAATTCTTTTATATTGCCGTATACGTGTGGGCGATAGACCCTCACGTTCGGCATTTTTTATACGTAATTCGATGCAGTCGCCGAATGTAAAGACCTTTTCCCCCCTCGCGGCGGGTTCGTATCGGGCAAGGGCCAGATAAGCTTCTTTTTGCGTCGCAAAAGAGCCAAGAGCTTTACGATGTGCTTTTCCGTCCGGGCCGTATCCCAGCGTGACCACAGCTCGATAGGGCTTACGTAAAGCCTTATGCTTCATCTTATAGACCGAGCCGGTCCCATTTGCTCTCTTCACTTTTCCCGATCCCCTTTCCCGGGCGTGGGTATGTCCCGCGCCCGCTTTTAACGTATCTTAGATTGCTTAATAACTGCAAGCCCTAATACTTTAAAATCCTCACAGTTATCAGCAGTAAATACCATAGGAGCGTATTTGGGGTTTTCAGAAACGAGCATGACGCCATCCATGGTCTTATAAAAACGTTTTAAACAAACGTTGATTCTGTCTATTTCAAAACAACCAATCTGACCGTTTTCAACTTCCGGTTGTTGCCGTACAAAAACTATATCCCCGTCATTAATGCCGGCTCCGGTCATGCTGTCGCCCCGAACGGTAATACAGAAGTCAACCTTTTGGTTGCCGTCAACCGGGACATAATACGTGTCCTGTCCGTCAAGATTTTCAAGAGGTTGCCCCGCGGCGGCATACCCTAACATAGGCACTTTCTTCATTTCAGGCTTAAATGTTCCTTTTGGTAATTCTTTATTCCAGACGGCAAGCATATCTTTTTCTTTTTGTATTCTGATTTTCCAATAAGCCACATAGGATTAACACCCAATACTCTGGCAATAGCCTCAATAACGGGTATTTTTGCTTTTACTATTTCTCCTTTTTCGTAACGTGAAATTGTAGAAGCGGCAACCTTTATAGCCTCCGCCAATTCTTTGGCGGTCATATTTTTTTCTGTTCTTGCGATTGCTATTCTTTTGCCGATTAAAAGGCTGTCCAACTTAGTCATGGCAATTATCCCCTTTTCCCTTTTCTGTATTTTATTATAACAATAATTATTGCATTAAGCAAATTGAAATATAAAAAATTTTAAAAAAAATTGCACAGGGCTATTGACGTTTAATTTTAAAAGTTGTACACTATGAATGTAATAATTGCACAGCGCAATTCAATAAAAGAGAAAAGGAGGTTATGACAATGCTAAATACCCGAAAGATTAAAGCCCGCATGGTAGAGTTGGGGTTAACACAAAAAGACTTAGCGGCGCCTCATATTTTAGATTGTAGCGAACCGACTGTAAGTCAAAAATTAAATCGTGTTAGACCGCTCACATTAGATGAAGCCGATTCTTTAGGCAAGGCTTTAAAGTTAAGCGATAGGGAATATTATTACTATTTTTTTGCTCCGGAAATTGCGTAGCGCAATTTGTACAAAGTCGATGTAAAAAGGAGGTTTGCTTATGAACGAGTTAAAAATATTTACCAACAGTACTTTCGGTAATGTTCGAGTGATTAAACAAAACGGAGAACCATGGTTCGTGGCTAAAGATGTATGTGATTGTTTGGATATTAGTAATTCAAGGCAAGCATTATCTAGGCTAGATAACGATGAAAAGAATAGTGTCATTTTAAATGACGGTATTCCGGGGAACCCAGAAAAATCAATAGTAAATGAATACGGACTGTACAATCTTGTGCTTTCAAGTCGAAAACCGGAAGCGAAAGAGTTTAAACGTTGGATAACACATGACGTAATACCGAGTATCCGACAGCACGGAGCGTATATGACGATAGACACGGTAGAACGGGCGATGAATGACCCCGACTTTATCATTGGCTTACTAACGAACTTTAAACAAATAAAGACGGAAAAAGAACAGGCACTAAAACAGATTGAAGCGGATAAACCGAAAGTGTTATTTGCCGATACGGTGAGTGCCAGTCATACAAGCATATTAATTGGAGAGTTAGCCAAGATTATGAAACAGGCAGGATTGAATGTTGGTCAGAATCGTTTGTTTGAACGCTTACGTCAAGACGGGTATTTGATTAGCCGTAAAGGAACGGATTATAACATGCCGACGCAAAAGGCAATGGACTTAAAGTTGTTTGAAATAAAAGAAACAACGGTCAGTCACGCCGACGCAAAAGGCAATGGACTTAAAGTTGTTTGAAATAAAAGAAACAACGGTCAGTCACGCCGACGGTCATATCAGTGTTAGTAAAACACCGAAAGTGACCGGCAAGGGACAACAATATTTTATTAATCGCTATCTGGGGCAATGAGTATAGAACTAAAAGAAAGGAGCTGATGCGATGAAAAAGACGATTTCCGTGCAGCAGATGGCTGCGGTTCTAGGGTACACAAGCACGGCCGTGCGAGAGTGTATAGCACTGGGGCGCTATCCTTTCGCGCAATGCTGGAAAACACCGGGACACAAAGGTCGCACATTCGTTATTGACCGATTGGGCTTTACCTTTTATCTGGCGCATACGCTGGGGTGGTCCGGTGAAGCAATAGCGGAGGGATTTAAAAACGCTGGGCTTTAGAGAGAGAGAGAAAAAAGTAAGGAGCAAAGTGAAAGCGTTATGAGGAAAAGGAGCAAAAAAATGACAGATGATAAAAAAGAAAGAAAGCTGTTTAACGGTGCACCACCGAAAGATATAGATGAAAAAATATCTGAATTTGTAGAAGAGCTGTTTAAAAAAGATATCCAATATACCACCGATTTTTTAAAATTTTCAACAGACGAAATAAAAGATGGTAAAACATGCATGGTCTTGACACACAACAGAATCGAAAACCTCCAATTTCTTACGATGATGTGCGGAATTTTGAATAATCAAATACATATAATGGAAAAGATTAAAGATAAGATGTTAGCCGACATCAAAGCAGAAGACGACGACTTTACAGAAAGTTTGATTAAATCTTTATCTTGAAGGAGTGATGATAAATGAATATACAAGAAAAAAATGAAAGCATAAAGAGAACGATGGTTGAAAAAAGGGAGCTGCGGCAAAAGAAAGCGGCGTTAGATCGGTTGGAAGATGCCATTAATACCTTTGACAATGAAGCGTGCCTTTTGACGCTTTCGGCTGACGGGAATACCGTAACCATCCACTTTATAAGCGGTAGGCGTAAAACCGTTAATATCCACTGCGATAGCGGAATCGCAATGCTGTATGACGTATTAAAGCAAGGTTTTATAGAGTAAAGGAGCGAGAAATGAGAACGATAACTCAAGAAGAAATCGACGAGAAAGCAAAAGCCCATAAACTGTGGTGGGACACTAACGGGGGGCAGGGCAAGCGAGCGGTATTTAGAAATGTCCTTATAACAAACAAAGATTTTTCACATCAAAATTTACGTGGGGCATTATTTGAAGATATAAGGTGCACATATACGAATTTCGAAAGAACAAATTTATCTTCTGCGAGGTTTAAAAATGTAAGTTTTCATCAGGTAAAATTTAGAGACGCAAATCTTACCAGCACTACATTTTTGCTCTGCGACATTACCGATACTTCGTATTTTTATGCGAATTTAAAAACCGCCGCATTTACAGGCACAATCTTAATTGACGTAGATTTTAGGTCTAGTAATTTGCATTGCACAAACTTTTCCGCTGCAAAAATTAAAAATATATTTGTAACAAACGCGATACAGATAAGCGTCATTGGACAAAGGGTGATTTGCACACAGGTGAACACATCACGGAGAAATAATTTAATATCCTATTGGGCAGATTTAGGAATATGGACAACAGGTTGCTTTCAAGGAACGCTTGAAGAATTAAGAGAAAGAGTCGCTCAAAAACACGAAAACAATCCATTTTTGCGGGATAGATACGAACGAGCTATTAATTACATTTTGGCAGAAGATAAAGCAGATAAAGAAAAGGAGCGAAAAAATGACAGATGATAAAAAAAGAAAAAGTACGAGGAGTAAAAGATTTTCTTATAGACGAAAATTGAAATTTACATACGAAAATAATGACAGATATTGAGAGACCGGAAGGAAGTCGTATAAAGGAGGCGGGTGGCATGTATGTGCTCATGCAGTATATCAGGGATTACATTTGGGACCGTCCGGACGAATGCCGGGAATGGTTGAAAGAAAAAGCGGGAAAAGAAGAGAGGAGGGATGCCAATGCCCGGACCAAGACGGCGAAATCGTTACAGATGGGGACGAATTAGCCCGGCAGTTATTATCTTGCCGGTGTTTGTCTTTGGCATTGTTTCCGGCGTAAAGGCGTTGATGACTGAGCCTGAATACGTCGAAAAGGTGGTTGTGGTTAATGATAATGAAACGCTTTGGGATATCTGCTCCAAAATCAACGACGATCGTGAAGATGTACGGGTCATGATTTACCGGACCATGGACCGTAACCACATTACGGATGCCCGGAAGATTCAGCCGGGGCAGAAGCTGCTCGTCCCTATTTTGAAGGAGAAATAGAAATAGCCTGCTGTTGGAGGCAACCAACGGCAGGCCGGAGGAACGATATTTCCCGATAGAATCCCGTTCCAATTGTACCATTATTAAATGGAAGGGCGTGATTACATTATGTAAGTACAAGTATTAATGATAGAAGACAACCAATACTTGCAAAAATAAATGCACAATTGCCCTATACTGAACGAAGCAAGTAGAAAAAAAGGGCTCCTTTTTGAAAGGCGGCTCTACTATGTATTCACTAAAAGTATATCACATTATCAGACCGAAAGGAAGAAACCAATGATTGAAATAAAGATTACTGCTGAATCAGCAGAACAAATTACAAAAGAAATTCAAGGATTAGCAGAAAAGGTAGGAGGTGTGCGTTTTTCCGACATTAACGATGGCGATACGGTAGCAGTTACACCGGCAGCAAAAACACCTATCATTGAAGCCCCTATGCCGACGGGGGAAAAGACCGGTTCTGTGGAAGAACCGGTACCAGCTACCACCGCCCTTCCAACGGCTAAACCGCCTACATATAAACTTGAAGAAATTATGGCGGCGTGCGGCCCGCTTCTTGATCAAGGGAAACAAGCTGAATTATCCGCTCTTGTGCAAAGCTTTGGTGCGCGATCTATTTCATTCTTAAGCAAGGAGCATTATCCGGCTTTAGTCGTTAAACTTAGAGAAATGGGGGCGCACATCTAATGACAGTCCATGCGAAATTATCAGCTAGTAGTGCCTATCGATGGATTCACTGCCCCGGGAGTGTTTCTTTATGCGCGAAATTTCCCGATACGACTTCGGATTTCGCCAGAGAGGGGTCTTACGCCCATGCTATAGCGGAGCAAAAGCTGCTAGCCTACAAAGGGGATATTACAAAAGCTACCTGCACACGTCGTATCAATAATCTAACCGATACGGACGAGAAAGAAGAGTGGAAAAAGGAAGCTATGCGGCATACGGATACCTACCTCGATTATGTTAATCAGGTGGCACTCTCCGTTGCTGTAGCTCCTTTCATCGTAGCTGAGAAGAGGGTCGACTTTTCAGCGTATGTGCCGGAAGGTTTTGGTACGGCCGACTGCCTTATTTTCTTAGGCGACGAGCTTCATGTGGTTGATTTTAAATATGGCAAAGGGGTAGCGGTTGATGCTGAGGATAACCCTCAGCTAAAACTCTATGCACTGGGGGCTATACATGACTACGCACTCATTTATGGAGGTATTACTAAGGTTAAACTCGCTATCGTACAGCCTCGGCTAAATATTATTAGTGAATGGGGGCTTACGGCGGACGAACTTCGCGCTTGGGGTGAGACCATCAAGCCTATAGCTCAAGAGGCCTTTGAAGGGTCTCCTACATGCAAGGCAGGGGACTGGTGCCGTTTTTGTAATGCAAAAGTTGAATGTAAGGCACGGGCTGAACACTATGCTGCGGTTGCTCTCATGCCTAGACACGACCCAAGACTCATGACTAACGATGATCTTGCGGGGTACATCCTGATAACAGAAGGCATGGATAAATGGATGAAAGAGATCAAGGAATTGGCTCTTACGAAATGCCTTAACGGCGAAGACATTAACGGTTATAAAGCCGTAGCCGGCCGTAGCACTCGTTCTTTTACGGATATGGACGAAGCTTTTAACGTGCTGATGCGGCATGGTATAGATGAGGCTATTCTATACGAGCGCACGCCGCTAACATTGGCCAAAGTTGAAAAAGTTGTTGGGAAGAAAGAATTTAACGCCTTAGTAGGTGATTACATTATTAAATCAGAAGGGAAGCCTACATTGGTTCCCGTAACAGACAAGCGAGAAGCAATCACTAATCAACAGTCTGCTTCTGACGTATTTACAATAGTTAAAGGAGAATAACATTATGGCAACAAACATCGTACTTCAAAACATTCGTGGTTCTTATGTTCATATTATGGAACCTTATGCAGCACAACCCGGCCAAGAGGCTAAATATTCCATGACAATTCTTTTGCCTAAAACCGATACAGCAGGTAAGGCTCAACTTGATGCAGCTATTGCTGCTGCAGTTGAGCAAGGGAAAGCACAAAAGTGGAATGGCGTAGCACCGGTACAGGTCCCTCACCCTGTACATGATGGTGATGGTCTTAGAGCTAACGGTGAACCGTTTGGAGCTGAGTGTAAAGGGCATTGGGTATTTACGGCATCGTCTAAATTACCGATTGAAGTGGTAAACGGGCAAATGCAAAAAATCTTGTCCCCTACTGAGGTGTACTCCGGTGCTTACTATAATGTGGCGGTTAATTTCTACCCTTACTTCTTCTCCGGGAAAAAAGGTATTGCTGCAGGTCTCGGGCCGGTGCAAAAAGTGAGAGACGGCGAGTCTTTTGGTGGGAGTGCTCCTTCTGCTTCTTCCGTGTTCAGCGCGGTGGAAGCACCTGCGGATCCGTTTTAGGAGGTAGCCATGAAACACTTGTCTGTGGACATTGAGACGTTCTCGGACAATGATATAGTCAAAGGAGGGGTATTCAAATATGTGGATGCCCCTAATTTTGACATATTATTGTTCGCGTACAGCGTTGATTTTGGTCCTGTACAGATAGTTGACCTCGCAAATGGGGAAACGCTCTCACAGGAGATAATCGACGCATTAAATGACCCATCTGTAATCAAGCATGCGTATAATGCTGCCTTTGAAATTACCTGCCTTAATAAGGCGGGTTATACTACGCCGGTTGATCAATGGCGATGCACTATGCTTCACGGCCTATATCTTGGCTACCCTGCGGGGCTTGCCGCATTAGGTAAGGCTCTACTTCTTCCGGATGATAAAAAGAAATTGGCAACGGGTAAAGCCCTTATTCGTTACTTCTGTGTTCCTTGTAAAGCTACCAGGTCAAATGGGCAACGAACAAGAAATCTTCCGCATCATGATATGGCTAAATGGAATCTGTTCAAAGCGTACTGTGTGCAGGACGTAGTAACCGAAATGGAAGATTATAAACGACTTTCCGCTTTTCCTGTACCCGACTTTGTACAAGCCCAATGGGTAACAGATTATAAGATGAACCTACGGGGGATTGCCGTCGATACAGAGCTCATCAACGGTGCTTTGGCCATTGATGATGAAGAAAAGACGGAGCTTACTCATAAGGCTATTGCGTTAACGGGGTTAGATAACCCTAACAGTCGCAATCAACTGCTCGATTGGCTCAACGATAATACTAACGTGTCTATGGATACATTGACTAAGAGTAGCGTTGCTGATGCGCTCGGTATAGCCGACGATATGGCTAAGACGGTTTTATCTATTAGGAGCAAGTTGTCCAAGTCTTCTGTAACTAAGTATAAAGCTATGGTGTCCGCCATGTGTGCCGATAATCGTGTGCGTGGATTGCTTCAATTTTACGGAGCTAATCGCACCGGACGATGGGCGGGGCGACTCGTACAAGTACAGAATTTACCTAGAAACTATATCGAGCCGCTTGACGTAGCACGAAACAGGGTTAAGGCCGGTGACCGAGTAGGGCTATCTATTCTGTATGGGGATGTTTCGGATACGCTGTCTCAACTCATACGAACCGCTTTTATAGCACCGGAAGGATACTCGCTTGTTGTGACTGACTTCTCCGCTATTGAGGCTAGGGTAATCGCCTGGTTATCGGGCGAACAATGGCGGCAAGATGTATTTGCTGAGGGCGGTGACATTTATTGTGCATCAGCATCCGCTATGTTCCATGTGCCTGTAGAAAAGCACGGGGTTAATGGCCAATTACGGCAAAAAGGAAAAGTGGCCGAACTCGCCTTAGGCTATCAAGGGGGGCCTAATGCTCTGATTGCTATGGGGGCACTTAAAATGGGGCTTACGGAAGAAGAGCTGCCTGACATTGTCGCTAAGTGGCGCATGGCATCACCTCATATTCGTAGCTTTTGGTATGCTTGTGAGGATGCTGCCATTCGTGCCGTCCGAGATGCAGAGGTCGTCCACATACCGCATGGTATTACTTTTAGAAAAGAATGCGACCCCGTATATGGACTCACATTCTTAACTGTCGAACTACCTAGCGGACGAAAGCTATATTATCCGGAACCTCATTTACAGGTGAATAAGTTTGATAGGGAAGCTATACACTATAAAGGACTTCAGGTGGGGCGGTGGTGCACGTTATCAACTTATGGCGGTAAACTGGTAGAAAATATTACTCAAGCCGTTGCTCGTGACTGCCTGGCAGAAGCAATCGAACGGCTTGACGCAGAAGGATATCGACTCTTAATGCATATTCATGATGAAGTGGTATTAGAAGTGCCAACCGTTGATCTAAAAGAAAAAGGTCTTGACCACGTTAACCGGGTTATGTGCCAAACCCCGTCATGGGCGGAGGGGCTACTGATGAACGCTGCGGGATTTATTAGCCCGTATTATATGAAAGATTAGAAAAAAAGGGGGGGGAATCATTGCAAAACGATAGACTACTAACTATATCTATCGGCAAGAGCCGACTATCAACTGACTGGCAACGGTCGGACCTCATGTGGTCGGAATTCGTGGATAGGCTCCGCACACCTATTCGGACCACTGAAACCTTTGAAGCGTATAGCCGTCTATCTAAAGCTGAGAAGGCTAAGCTAAAGGATGTGGGAGGTTTTGTAGGTGGATGTCTAAAAGGTAGCCGCCGTAAGTCTTCGGAGGTACTCAGCCGGGATCTGATTACCTTGGACCTCGATACAATCCCTGCCGGCGGCACTAAAGATATTATCCGTAAGGTAGCGTCACTTGGTTGTGCGTATGTCATTTACTCGACCCGCTCTCATGCAGAGCACTGCCCCAGACTTCGTATCGTTATCCCGTTAGATAGGGCTGTATCGGCGGACGAATATGAGCCTATCGCTCGTAAGATCGCATCAGCTATCGATATGACAGCGTGCGACGCGACGACATTTGAAGCTTCTCGTCTTATGTATTGGCCGTCGTGTTCTAAAGACAGTCACTATATATTCGAATACGATGACGCGCTTTTTGTGTCGGCTGATGGTATTCTGAGTCTCTATGAGAATTGGCATGATGTTGGTGATTGGCCGATTATTCCGGGGGGCGAAGATGGACCTAGGGTGGCACGCGCTAAGGCGGAAGACCCAACAACAAAGAAAGGTATAGTCGGCGCTTTCTGCAGGCTGTATCGCGTTGAAGAGGCGATGGAGAAATTTATTCCTCATGCCTATGAATCTACTGATAAAGACGATCGTTTTACCTATACGGGGGGCACAACGGTAGCGGGGGCGGTGGTATATGATAATGGATTGTTCCTATACTCCAACCACGCTACAGACCCCATATGCCACAAGTTAGTGAACGCCTTTGATCTTGTTCGCTTACATCGGTTCGGTGACTTAGATAGTGAAGTTAAAGACGGCACGCCTATCAACCGTGTTCCGTCGTATCTTGAAATGTGTAAGCTGGCAAGGAGTGACGAGGCTGTCGCTATTGAACTCGAAAAAGAACGTATGAAGGCGGGTGATGTATTTGAAATGGTAGGTACGCCCCGCGCTGACGGGGCTATCGAATTGAAGGCCGAGGCGTCTCTCGACTGGCAAAAGCATGCCGAACTAAAGCGAAATGATAATGGCAAGGTTCGCCCCACGATAGATAATATCCTTCGTATTCTTAATTTTGACCCGGTTTTAAAGGGAAAAATCGTACTGGATGAGTTTTCTGTACGGGGGCTGGCTATGGGCGCATTACCTTGGAATCCTACGCGGACTGAACGCCTGTGGGACGACAGTGATGATGCGGGAATTAAATGGTATCTGGAAGATAAATTTGACATTACCGGAGATACTAAGATTATGAACGCCGTCACCTTAGTAGCCCAACAGAATAAGGTCAATCGTGTACGAGATTATCTGGATAGCCTTGAGTGGGATCATGTACCTAGGCTGGATACTGTTTTAGTTGATTACTTAGGAGCAGAAGACACGCCTTATACAAGAGCCGTTGCCAGAAAGGCGTTTGTAGCGGCCGTGGCCCGTGTCTATGATCCAGGCACTAAATGGGACTATGTACCGATCCTTATCGGCCCTCAAGGGGTCGGTAAATCAACCTTCCTAAGAACGATCGGTATTAATTGGTTTAGTGACTCCTTACAGTCTTTTGACGGTAAGGACGCTGCCGAAATGATTCAGGGGGTATGGATTAATGAGTTAGCAGAAATGGCATCCTATTCCAAGTCGGAGATGAACGTTGTTAAGCAGTTCTTATCTAAATGCGATGACATCTACCGTCAAGCCTATGGCAGACGGACTGCAAGATATCCTCGCAAGTGTACTTTCTGGGGAACAAGTAATGATCATGATGTACTACGTGATCTCACGGGGAATAGGCGGTTTTGGCCTATTGAAGTTGGCGTGGACAAACCTTGTAAGAGCGTGTGGGACACCTTAGAGGGCGAAGTTGACCAGCTGTGGGCAGAGGCTCTTCAATACTACTGCATAGGTGAAGCGTTATATATGGAAACCGACAAATTGAAAGCGTTATCAGAGAGCGCCCAAGAGGCGCATCGAGAAACGTCTACTAAAGAGGGGATGATATATGATTTTATAGAAAAGCCGGTGCCTATCAATTATGCTGACCTTTCCATTGATATGCGCCGCCAATTTTGGGCGGGGACTATGATGATTGATACAGCCACTCTCGTACCTCGTGATAGGGTGTGTGCTATTGAAGTGTGGGTAGAATGCTTTGGTGGTCATCTGAACTATATGAAGAAATCAGATGCTAGGGAGATCAACCAAATCTTGGGCAATATGGATAGTTTAGAGAGGATTACTACAGGGAGATTTGGTCCTTATGGTATCCAGAGAGGGTTTAAGATGAAAGGTAAACCTGTGGATAAGTTGGGAAAAAAGCTGTAAACATTCATGATTCTGTAAACATTCTCAAATATAAATATGATTGAGAATGTTTACAAACACTGAGAATGTTACAAAGAATGTTTACGTATAAATACAGTAATTATAAGGCTTTATAGTAGTTGTAAACGTTGTAAACATTCTTTCTTATAGTAGATATAGAAATAGGTAATTAGGCGATATATACGCTACCTAAATTACCTAATCTAATATATATAGAGAGAGAGTATAGAAAATGTATACACCACATATTGACTTGTGGATAACTTTTAGAAAGGCGGTGTGGGCATACTCGTGTTAGAGAAACAGATTGAAGCTCGGTTAGTGAAAGGGGTGAAAGCCTTGGGCGGTCGAGCGTATAAATGGGTATCCCCCGGAAATATAGGTGTACCCGATAGGGTAGTCGTTCTTCCGGGGGGGCATGTTGAGTTTGTAGAACTTAAAACGGAACAGGGGCGGCTGTCTAAAAGTCAGCTAGTACAAATAGAACGGCTTGCTGCATTAGATCAACAGGTATCCGTATTATACGGAGCGGAGGAGGTCGATCGGTATTTGAAGGAGATAGCGAATGAAATTCATACCCCATAGATATCAAGAGTATTGCTTAAATCGTATTTTGGATACACCTGCCTTGGGGCTTTTCCTCGATATGGGGTTAGGCAAGACAGCAATCACATTACATGCTATCAATGAATTAAAGTATGGGCGGTTTGCCGTCGGTAAGGTTCTCGTGATAGCACCTAAGAAAGTAGCGGAGGCTACATGGCAACGGGAGATAGCAAAATGGGATGGAATATCTCACTTACGAGTCTCCAGCGTGTTAGGGGGGCTGCAAAAACGGATTAAGGCATTGTGTACGCCTGCCGATATCTATATCATCAATCGTGAGAATGTGAGTTGGTTGGTAGAGTATTATAAGAATGCTTGGCCATTCGACATGGTGGTTATTGATGAGCTGAGCAGCTTTAAGAGTCATAGTGCCAAACGATTCAAATCCTTAAAAGCCATTAGGCCGCACATTAAACGTATGATAGGATTAACGGGCACACCTTCACC
This sequence comes from Megasphaera sp. UPII 135-E, assembly GCF_000221545.1. Classification (NCBI taxonomy): domain Bacteria; kingdom Bacillati; phylum Bacillota; class Negativicutes; order Veillonellales; family Veillonellaceae; genus Megasphaera; species Megasphaera sp. UPII 135-E. Next base: position 37,460 of record NZ_AFUG01000007.1, on the reverse strand, counting down.
GAATGGTCTAGGCGATTTATGGGCACAAGTATATTTGTTAGATCAAGGCATGAGATTAGGAAGAAGTTATTATGCCTTTCGTGATAGATATTTTAATCCGGGTAAGACGGATGGGCATGTGATTTATTCCTATGACCTTAAAAAGGGGGCTAGTCAAGCTATTAGTAATGCCATATCTGATATTTGTATTTCTATGAAGTCGGAGGATTATTTGGAATTACCCGATGTGGTTATTGATGAAATCCCTATTGTACTGGAGTGTAAAGCCGAAAAGGCGTATCGAGAGCTGGAACGCACGATGGTTCTTGAGGTGGAGGATTCAGAATATATTGATGCTGCGGGTGCAGCGGCTTTGTCGAATAAGTTACAACAGTTAGCTAATGGGGCGGTTTATGATGAGGATAGGAATGTACATGAAATCCATAATTGTAAGATAGAAGCCTTTATGGAGTTGGTAGAACAGCTAAATGGGAAACATGCGTTAGTCTTCTATAACTTTCAGCATGATCTATGGCGATTAGAAAAAGCCCTAGCTAAAACAAAGTTACGAGTTGCAAAATTAACCGGTGCCAAAGAAGAGGTGGCGTGGAATAATGGAAAGATTGATATTTTATTAGCTCATCCGGCCTCAGCTGCTTATGGACTTAACTTACAAGATGGTGGAAATCACGTTATCTGGTTTGGTCTTAACTGGTCCTTGGAATTGTATCAACAAGCGAATAAACGATTACATAGACAGGGGCAGAAAGAGAAGGTAATTATTCATCATTTAATATGCGAAGGTACGCGCGATGAGGATTTGTTAAAGGCCATAGGTTTAAAAGAAGAAGCGCAAAGTTATTTATTATCTTCCCTAAAAGCCCGTATCGATAAATATAAGGAGCAATAAATATGGAAAAGAAGTGTCGAAGGAGTGGTAGGACGTTTACTGTATTGAATTGTAAGGAAGAGTAGTCTCCAAATGTTTTGTAAGAAGGATGTTGTCTTTTGATTTGCGTAAGGAGGGAGTTATTATAGAAGCTAAAAAGTACTTGCAGCAAATAAAAATTCTTGACGCAAAAATTAAGTATAAAGAAGAGCAATACCGAGAAGTATATGAGGCCGCAATTAACATTAGTGCAATTAGATATGATAAAGAGCGGGTGACGGGGGGAAAGCAATATGATCGTACGATAAATTTAATTTCAGAGTATTTGTTGCTTGAAAAACAAATTTTGGATCAAAAAATGGAATTTCAAAAAGTTAAAAATAGTATAATTGATGAAATTTATAAGTTGTCTGATGATAAATATATAACGGTACTGTATAAACGATATGTAGAATATAAATCATTTAGAGAGATTGCAATAGAAATGAAATATTCTCCGGATTATGTAAAAGAATTGCATCGAAAGGCTTTAAATAAAATATCCCACTAAATCCCACTTTTTAATGTGCTATAATGATAGTGTGAGATAGCACAGGTAACTCTCCTTATAATCAGATACAAAGAATAGTAAAAGACAGGCTATGTACATTGCATGATGTACGGCCTGTCTTTTGCGTATAAAAAAACTCTTTTTATAAAATTATAGTACAATCTTAAATAAAAGATTGACAAAAAGGAACGATGAAAACTGAATAACCAAAAAAGGTCATACCGTTATGGTGTGGCCTTTTTGGTTGCACAATTTCAAAACGAATGGGATGGTGGTGAACATGTAGTGAAACTGACGGAAAAACAAGAACGATTTATTGATTATTATATTGAGACAAACAATGCTTCAGAAGCTGCTCGACTGGCCGGGTACAGTAAGCGTACAGCCAAGAGTATGGGCTCGGAAAACTTGACAAAACCTGCCATTCAACAGGCTATAGAAAAACGCCTGCAGGAACTGAAAAACGAGCGCACAGCGACGCTCCAAGAAACTTTGGAGTTTATGACAGCTGTTATGCGTGGAAATGTCGAAGAAGAGGTTGTTGTAACAGAGGGCACCGGCGATGGATGCAGTGAATCACGAATTATGCCCAAAAAGCCATCCGTCCGCGATAGGCTGGAAGCGGCAAAGGAATTAGAAAGACGATTAGGACGTTTTGTTGATTTGGAAAAGGAAGAGCAACAACTTCGCATTGAAAAGCTTAAAGCCGATATTGCGGAACGGCATACAGACACGCAAACCGAACCGGTAACGTTTATGTTTGACAGGAAAAAGGAGTATACCGATGAAAGTTAATGTGGCATCGTCGATATCACCGTCATTTGATGGTGTCTTTTTTGATATACAAGAGCATAAACACACGCATTATTGGCTGGCAGGCGGGCGTGGCAGTACAAAATCGTCCTTTGTAGGCTTAATAATACCGCTTCTTTTAATGCAAAACCCGAAATGTCATGTCGTTGTACTTCGTAAAGTGCGTAATACGGTAAAAAACTCTGTATTTCCGCAAATACAATGGGGGATAGATACATTGCAAATGACGGGTAAATTTAGGGCAATTACTTCCCCGCATGAAATTACATATACGCTTACAGGACAAAAAATATTATTTTTCGGGCTGGACGACCCGGCAAAAGTAAAATCTATTAAGTTGCCATTCGGATATGTGGGCATTGTGTGGTTCGAAGAATTGGATCAATTTAGCGGTATGGAAGAAATTCGCAATGTATTGCAGTCGTTATTGCGTGGCGGTGAGAAATATTGGGTGTTTGGCACATATAACCCGCCTAAAAGCCGTAATAATTGGGTGAACGAAGAGATTATACAAGCTCGTCCGGATAGACTGGTGCATCATTCTACGTACTTGGATGTACCGCGAGAATGGTTGGGAGAGCAATTTTTTTTAGAAGCGGATACGCTTAAAAATAAAAATGAATTGCTGTACCGCCATGAATATTTAGGCGAAGTTACGGGGACGGGGGGAGCCGTTTTTGACAATGTGGAAGACATGGCCATGAGTGATGAACGTGTCGGAAATTTTGACAGGTTGTATTACGGTTTGGACTTCGGTTTTGCTGTGGATCCGTTAGCATTTGTGGCAATCCATTATGACAAAAAGAAAGAAGAGGTATATATCTTTGATGAATTGTACCGGCAGAAATTGACCAACGACAGAACGGGGAAATGGCTAAAGCGGAAATATCCGACGGCAATGCTTATTGCTGATTCGGCAGAGCCGAAGAGCATCGCCGAATTGCGTTCTATGGGGGTGAATGTACGAGGTGCGCGTAAAGGGCGCGACAGCGTTGATTATGGTATAAAATGGTTGCAAAGCAGACGCACCATATACATTGATAAAAGACGGTGCCCGAATGCGTACAGAGAATTTGTGACGTATGAATATGAACGTAATCGTGAAGGACAGTTTATCAGTGCGTATCCGGATAAAAATAATCACGCCATTGATGCGGTGAGATATGGGCTGGATGATGTAATGCGGCATGATAAGTTAGTCGCAAAACATATTGATTACTAGGGGGATATAGATGGACGGACAATCTTATACACTGCTTAAAGATTCCTATTACGGGACAGGCGGATATCAAAGCGGAGACTATTTGCTAAAACATAAAAGGGAAACGAATGCGGACTATCAAGACCGTAAGCGGTCGGCGTACTACTTGAATTATTTTGCTCCGATTGTCAATGCCCTGGTAGATCCTATTTTTAAACGCAAACCGTTGCGGGACGGAAATATCGCGGCATTAGGAAAACAGTTTTTGACAGATGTGGACGGACACGGTACGGATATACATTGTTTTATGAAACAAGCCGGATTAGTGGCCAAAATGTATGGTGTCGCATTTATTGTTTTGGATAATTACCGAGTGGCAACGGGACGTGCCAAGAATCTGTCCGATATGTTACAACAGCGTATTTTTCCGTATGCATATATTGTGGCTCCCGAAAACGTTCTTCGCTATGAAACGGACACAACAGGAGAATTACAAAGCATTACGTTCCGTGAAGTTGAAAATATACAGGATGGGCGAATTGAATATAAAGAAGTCACATTTACGATGCAGGGGTGGAAAATTGAAAGCGATACGCATCGAGAGGAAGGCACGTATCAATTGGGACGACTTCCCGTGGTACCGCTGTATAGTCGCTTATTGGATGCACAAACCGTATTACCGATACCGGAGTTATTGGCGGTGGCCAAAACCGGAGCGGCTATATATAATCACTGCTCGTGGCTCAGCGAAATTCTTCGCAAACAAACATTTCCGCTTTTGACGGTACCTACATTAGATGCAACCGATATGGTGGTGGGCAATAATAATGCGTTGGGATATGCCCCGGAATCCGGGCATGCGCCGGCTTTTATTGCACCGCCGTCGGATCCGGCAACCATTTTACAAGGGCAAATCACAGGCCTTATACAGGAAATGTATCGAATGGCAGGACTAACCTTTATGACCCCGCAGGGGAATCAAATCAGCGGGATTAGTCGTCAGTGGGAATTTGAACGCACCAATCAGCAATTAGCGAATTTTGCACTCCAATGCGCTCGGGCGGAAGAACAAGTTATGACCGTATTCGGACGGTGGATAAATCAAGATATACGGTATACCGTTTCTTACCCCGCCGATTTCGGCATTGTGGATGTCGCCGGAGAACTGGCCGAAGCACAAGCTGTGTTAGATCTGGGATTAGGCAACGGCTTGAAACAAGAAGTGTTAAAACGCGTGTTGTCGGTATATTGCCCGGAAATAGAAGCCGGACGTGCCGAAGAATTAGTAAATGAATTGGCAACGGAAGAGGAAACGGAAAAAGATGATTATAAACATAGTACGGCAGAGGACGAAGAACAGGATGAAGACGAATGAAATCATCGGCACCAGTAGCAAAATATCTTTTAGAATTTAAGAAAAAATATAAGAAAAAGGGTAAAAAGGTTGTAGAAATTTTAGTACAGAAACTGGAAGCGGGGGAAGATGTCGAACAGGCTATACGAGAAACGATAGAAGTCACTCATTTTCAGGATATGCTGGACCAAGAGACAAAAAATGCCATAGCCGCTTCTACAGCGGCCGGGATGGGGCGATTGTCTATTCCGCTTCTGCCGGAGATGGAAACGCCGTGGGATCCGTCGGAATTGACATTGTCGGAAAAGCTTCATAGTATACACCGTGAAATTCATCAGAAAATAGGGAACATAGTACAGCAACAAGTACGATTGCATAATCACGCAAGCGACATACGCAAAGCCTTGTATGACGGATATAACGGGCAAAAAACGGAAGCGGTATTACAACAAGAACTGCCGCAATATATAAAGGGCGCTGTAGATTTTATTCGGCGGACCCCTTTTGAAAAGACGGATAAAGAATGCCGCTTACGGCTTATCCGTCGAATAGAACGGCAGGCGAAGGCGCTGACATCTAAACCGTTAAAAACCGCTTATAAAGAGTTGGCCATACAACTCGGGAAAAACAATGAAGACGGATTAAAACGAGCCGTGTACGTAGCCGTGCAGGAAAAAAGCCGCTATGTAGCCGAACGTATAGCACGTACGGAGAGCGCAAGAGCATGGGCGGACGGGTTTATTGCCCGTTATGAAAACGATGACACCGTTGCGGCGTATCGTTGGGAAGTATCCTCGGCACATCCTTGTACGGACGTATGCGATATGTATGCTAACGCTGATTTGTGGGGATTGGGAAAGGGGATTTATCCGAAAGACCAATGCCCGACACTTCCCGCACATCCGCACTGTTTGTGTTATTTGTCGCCCATATATGAGGGAGAAGTCGACTTAAACGAGCAACAAGACTTGCGGGAAGAAGGCGGCAATCATTGGCTACAGAAGCAAAGCAAGGACGTACAACGGCAATTGTTAGGCGTGCAGGGCGCGAAAGCATGGGAAGCGGGACGCCCGTGGCAAGATGTTTTGCGGAACTACAGCCCCGCAGTGATGAAGAGCAGGGTAAAATATTTGCCGATAGATAGAAGTATGTTATACTATAAACAGATGAAAGAAATTGAACCTACTATATCAAAAATTATTCAAGAAGTAGCAAAAGCAACAGAAACAAAACTTGCAGGCTTTGAATGTCGTATAAAAGAGATAGATTCATATCAACGAAAAATTAAAGAACATTTTGATTTGGGCGATGAAAATTACAGGGCAAAAGATATAGTAAGATACACTTATTTGGCTGAGGCTGATAATTTAGTAGATAAAATCAAAGAAATACGGCAAAAGTTGGAAGATAAAGGGTATAAAACTGTAGAAGTAAAAAACTATTGGTTAGATAAAACAAATCCTTATAACGGTATAAATACGATAGTAAGAATACCTACAGGTGAAGAAATAGAAATACAATATCATACACTGGAAAGTTTAGAAACAAAAGAACAGCAACATAAAATATACAAAGCACAAAGAGAATTAAGCCCGTTTTCAATAGAATATATTGAATTAAAGTATAAAATGTTTGATATTGCAAAAGATTTAGAGCCCCCTAAAAATATTGAAAATATAGAGGAGTGACTTTATGAAAGTTAGTTATGTAATCTTAACAAATAAACAAGATTATGGAAAGGTAATAAAGCGAATAATAAAAGACGGGCAGGAATATACAGATGATTATATTTATAACGATGGAGAATGGGAACTTACAGGATGTATGTTGGCTTATACATGGTTTGAGAGCCCTTTGTATGAAAGGTATGAAGAAATAACCGAAGAAGAAGCAATGAAGCGTATAGCAGAAATGAAATAAAACCACTACGAAAATAGCGTAGTGGTTTTTTAGTGGAGCGAAGAGGGCAGCTGCCAATTCTATAGGGCTATACTTTGACGACGATGTACGGTTTCATAAAAAAATTTTTTATGCGCCGAAGCTTAAATATATTGCAAATAACGCATTTAAAACGAACGTTGATACTCTCATCATATCGGAAAATTGCGATGTATCTAACTGTGATAACTGGGGCTGGGGAATGATACCACCATTGTTACTTGGGATAAAAGCAAAAAACTTAACTTAAAAACCAAAAGATGGGAAGATTTTTCGGGGGGGTAATCCATTTCTTTGATTTTTTTACGTAGAATGAAAAAATGATTAATGGTAAGTGGGAAACTGTATGAATTTGGGATAATCATATTAGGGAAATTATTTAGGGCGACCGCAGGGTTGCTTTTTTTATTGTCTTTTCGCCGATAGAAGCGGACTGCAGACGTAAAAGAACAGCCATTTATTATGCACAGGAGGCAGAATATGCACACATTAAAAGAGATTTTCGAAGCATTAAGTAAAACGGAGAACGGCGGGGAGTTGGTAGCGGATTTACAAAGTCAGTTATCGGAGATACGAAGTGAAGCGGCCGCTTCTAGGGTATCTAAGAACAAGGTACTGGAGACTTTAGGACTTAGAAATGCGGAAGATCCAGACGTTGCCGTGGCAGAGCTTGCTAAAACGATAACGGCGTTGCAACAAGCAGGGGGAAATCCGACTGCATTGGGGACGCAGGTTGCCGCATTGCAGACACAAGTAAAAGAATTGACGGGCAAGTATGCGGCAAGCGAAGAAAAGGCCAAAGCGGAACGGGAAAAACGAGTTGCAACGGCGATACAGTCGCAAATTGTGAGCGCCCTAACGGAAGGAAAAGCCATTAAGCCGGAGGTGTTCGCCAAGTTATTGGCGGGCAATGTAAAGGCAAAAGATGATGATTCTTTGGTTTTTATGAACCAAGATAAGGAATTGTCCGTGACCGACGGAGTAAAACAATGGCTTACGGATAATCCGTGGGCGATTAAGAACGACAGCCAAAACGGAGCAGGCTCCGGAGGCGGTAAACCGAACGGCAACGGAAAACTTACGTGGAATGATGTAAAAGGTATGTCCCGTAGTGAAATTAATAGTCATTGGGACGAGATTAGTAAAGGAGTGGATTCGTAATGATTAGTACTTTTATTCCCACGATTTGGGAAGCACGGTTGTTAGCACATTTGGATAAGGTGCTGGTTTATGGTAATTTAGTAAACCGTGATTATGAAGGCGATATTTCGTCATTCGGGGATACGGTTAAGATTAATCAAATTCAAGATATTACTATTCAAGATTATCAGCGTAACGGCAAGATTACCTATAATCAGGTAGACGGAACCCCGACAGAATTGCACATTGATCAACAAAAATATTTTGCGTTTAAAGTGGATGATGTAGATGCGGCGCAGGCCAATGTTAATTTGGTGGACAGCGCTATGCAACGGGCCGCGTATCGGTTACGGGATACGGTAGATCAACATTTGGCGGCGCATCACAGCAAAGCGGGGATAGTAGAAGGCTTAGGCTCTGACGATAAACCCGTCGCTCTTACTACGCCGGCGAAAGCGTACGAAGCATTGGTAGATATGAAAGGGGCATTGGATGATGAAAATGTGCCTTCTGAAGGGAGATGGACAGTTGTTCCGTCGTGGTTTTACGGTTTAATGCTGAAGGACGATCGGTTTGTTGCCGCCGGCACGAATAAAACCGATGCCGTATTGGGTAACGGTTTTATCGGTCAAGCGGCAGGGTTTAATATTTATCAATCCAACAATGTGCCGAACGTGGGAAAAACAAAATATAAAATCTTAGGGGGAACCAATGCCGCAATTTCGTTTGCACAACAAATTTTAAAAACTGAAGCGTTGCGGTTGGATGATACGTTTGCGGACGCGATTCGCGGATTGCATGTGTACGGCTCGGTGGTGGTGCAACCGAAGGCGTTAGCGTGCATGACGGCCAATAGTAAATAATGGCCGACATCAAAATTAAGGTAACGGGAATGGGCGATGTGATCAGTCGCCTTGATTCCTTACCTGAAAGCTTACGGTCTACGTTAGGTGCGGCGGTGAATGTGTCTATTAGAGATGTACAAGATTATGCAAGACAGCATCATCGATACACGACACGAACGGGAACGGCGGAACGGTCTATCAGTACCCGCCGAACGGATACCCGATTCACGGTAAAAGGCGAAGTAGGTACGACAAGTCCTGTTACTTTATACCTGCATCAAGGCACACGACCGCATGAAATAAAGCCGAAACATAGAACGGTGTTACGGTGGGCCGGTAGTGCGGGGTGGGTGTTTGCCAAGCGCGTATATCATCCGGGGACAGCGCCAGATCCGTTTATTTATAATGCCCTTGACGCACAAAAGGATTCAATTTTAAAACGAATAGACGCTGCCGTCGATATGGCAATGAAAGGGGGCGGTTAAGTGAAATATGTTACCGTAGCGGATATACATGATGAAGTGCTGAATTGCAGAAGTGAAGATTTGGAATATGCTAATGCTTTTTTGTCGCGCTTGGCACGAAATTACGGCGTAGATGAACAAGAAGTGCAAATTCCGCCGAGTGCAATCATTAAACATTTGGGGGCTGCTGTGGCGTGTCGGGAATGTGCGGCCGCTATGGTGGGACAGGATACGACGGTAATGGTAAACGGGAATCGGACGGACGATGTATATTTGCAAAAATATCGTTTGTATAGAGATGTTGTTGATGCTTTGCAAAAGGGATTAAGTTACGCGGATTTCGCCAAACACGGGACATCATCCGCAGGGAAAGGGGGTGTCGGGGTAATTTCATTATCCCGTAGTTGATGATTTCCTTACGACAAATAGCGAATACTATGGTAGAAGTTTTACAGCAAGAAATTCCGGAGGTTATTTGGCAGGCCAATGTAATGGGAGCACAGTGGCCAAAAATACTTACGGGCTTTATTTGTTGCGATAGTATTGACTACACCGTGATAGCTAAAGACAGATTATCCGGTACGGCGAGATTTACAATAGAAATTATTCATCCCGCGCCGAAAGAGGAAACCCCGGATATTCACGTTATAGAAGATTATGCGCAGAAAGTACATAAGGTGTTATTGTCACCGTGGCGCGGCCAAGACGGAACGCCGCTGGATGCGAAAGTGGAACGGATTCAATTCGCTACTCCCGCAGGAATAAATACAATCGGATTGGCCATTTTACAAGTACAAGTTATCATTTGAAGGAGTGAGATAATATGGCAGAAAAAGTACGGGCGGTAAAGCCCGTTACGGAAGATAAATTACAGGGGAAAGAAGTACTGGCTTATATTAATTATGGAGAAGGGGCGACATACGAAAGCCCGAAATGGACACTAATCGGGGGGCAAACAAAGGCGGATTTCAGCATGTCGGCAGACAGTATTGATGCGTCCAATAAATCCTCCGGCGGTTGGGGCGAAACATATGCCGGAATTCGTACCACGGAGCTTTCGCTGGAAATTGTAATTCCCAAACAAGACGTAGGATATGCGGCACTGAAAGATGCGTTTGCAAAAGGAGAAGCGGTAGATATGTGCCGATATGCTTCGGACGGATCGGCCGAAAGAAATTGGTACAATATTACGGAACTTTCCGACGAAACTCCGCATGATGATATGGCCACAGCCAGTATTACCTTGGGCGGCTTGGGACAGCCTAAATTTTATCATCAGTTAAAGTCCGTACAAGAAGTCGGAACGGTTAGCACGGCATCATCTATCAGCTAGGAGGATATATGCGATACAATAAAGTAAAACATGATATTACGACGACCATTAACGGGCAAGACTATAGTTTTAGATATACCGTTAACGGATTTATAGAACTGGAAGCGGTAAGCGGTAAAGGCATTATGGATATTTTTTCCGATACGCAAAATGGAAAAATTCCCTCGTTAGCTTTTTTGGTAGATGCGGTTCGCATCGGGTTATCCGGAGAAGGGGTCATGATGCCTAAAAATGAGGTTGCCGCTTTGGTGATGACACTAGCACGAGCGAAAGGGTTCAGCGAGGTGGTTAATCTCTTTTTCGGGACAATTGCCGCATCCGGATTGCTGGGGATAGATGCCAGTGAGGAAATGCTGCAGAATCTCGGTATGGTTTCGGCAGAACCGCATAAAAAAGAAAAAAACGACATAGCGGCAGTACAGAACCGGCGTTAAAAACAATACATGATTATTTGAACGTTGTATTGCCGTTTTGTTATGGTGAATTGCATTTGACCGGTGAAGAAATCGGCAGCATTACACCGGGAGAAATTACAGCACGGTTGGACGGATATGCCAAGAGGATGAAAAATACGCGCATTCTCTTGGCATCTTTTGTTACGGCGCCGGTTATTAATAGCGGAATGCGGGGCCCGAAACGACCTGTGACCGCTCAAAAATTAGTACCGCAGGATTTTAAAGAAGATATATCGGAAGAAAAATTAAAAAGCTTGCAAAAATTTATGGAGCAAGCGGAAAGGAGAGATGATGGCGGAAAAGGAAATAAAGGTTGAAATCAGTGCGGGTTGTGAGAAACTCGTATCGGCAGTAGATAAAGCCAAAGCGTCGGTGGCAGATTTGTCCAATGTGCAGGTGCAGAATCAGTCGTGGAACCCGTTTAAACGACTGATTGACCGTACTAAAGACAGTATTGATCGCACGAAAGATGCATTAAAAGGTGTGAAAGATGAAAAAATAAAAGATGTGGGACTTAATGCGTTAGCTAATAATGCCAGGAAAGCGGCTAAAGAAACCAAAAGATTAAAAACCGAACAAAATTCTTTGCGCGGCGTATTATCCGGGGTGAGAAGTGCCGCATTGGCCGCGTTCAGCATCGGTGCTGTGGTAAGTTTCGGCAAAGCCGTAATGAAAGCGTCGGCCGATATGGAGTTATTGAAAAAAGGCTTAGCGTTTACACTGGGAAATACCGGTGCGCAAAAACTGATTGAAAATATGCAAACGTTGGGAGAAAAAAGTGCGTATAATTCAAATCAACTTATACCGCTTGCACGGGCGTGGATAACGGTAGGAGATAATGCCCAAACGGCAACCGCAAAAATGAAGAAAATCGTTGATTGTGCCAGTGCGTACGGTTTGACGGAAGACCAAATGTCTCGGGTTAACTTGGCACTTACGCAGATGCAGGCGAAAGGTAAAGTGTCATCTGAAGAAATGCGTCAATTGGCGGAAGCGGGGGTACCTGCTTGGCAGCTGCTCAGTACGGCTATGGGAAAACCTGTAAATGAATTACAAAATTTAGCGGCACAGGGAAAGCTGACACAGTCGTCAATTGATATGTTGTTTGACGGCATGGCGCAGAAAACACAGGGGGCTACAAATTCCATGGCCAACACCATGGAAGCAAAGTTCAGCAATATTCAAGAAGCGGTTACGAACTCGTTTGCCGCTATCGGAGATATTATTGCACAAGGATTCGGCGTATCCGATATTTTAACGTTGGGCGGCAATTTAGCGGAAGGCATGAAACAGCATTTTCAGAACATTCGCGATAATGCGAAACAAATCGGAGTGAAAAATGCGATTGTAAAGGAGCTGCAAGGGATAAGCCCTGTTGCGGCGGCTGTGTTTAACGGAATGGCCACCATTATATACGTAGTTACATCGGCATTATATAAACATCGTGATGCGGCGTTGGCAGTAGGAACGGCTATTTTAGGAATCTGGATAGCGGCTAAAACTATTATCGGGGTCAGCACTATCATAAATACATTGGTCGAGGCTTGGAAGTCGCTGAAAGCAGCGATTGCCCTTGCCAAAACAGCTGTAGTTGCATTTCGTAGTACGTCTTTAGGCATGGCGGTAGTAAAAGGCATTATTACCGGATTGCGTGCGGCGTGGGCCGGACTTACGATGGTTATCGGGGTGGCGAAAACGGCGGCGTTGGCTTTTCGTGCAGCATGTATTGCCAATCCTGTTTTGGTGGCCATCGCTTTAATTATTGCCGCCATTATCTTAATTGCTACGCATTGGGATACGGTAAAGCGTGTAGCACTTGCGTGTTGGAGTGCTATCTGTGGTGCGATTAGTGAGGCAGGCACCAAACTCAGGGCAGTTATAGGTGGGGCAATTGACTGGGTAAAAAACAAGTGGGAAGGATTAAAAGCGGCTGTGTCGCACCCTTTGGATTTTGTAGTACATGAAACGCATGCTGTTACACAAACCGTAACCGGCGGCAAGGCCGGGGGCACGCCCGCAAAACCGACGGCAACGGGTGGAATATTCGGCGGCGTTGTACCTATGGCAACGGGTGGTATGGTAGGGGGTAAAATCCCCGCTCTTGCTAATGGCGGACAACTCAAGCATGGAACGCCGGCAATTGTCGGGGAAGCCGGCCCGGAAGCGGTTATACCGCTTAAAGATTCCGTATTGTCTCAAATCGGTGCCGCAATTATGACCGCTTATCAAAAAGGGAAAAATACAAAAGAAACTGAACTTACAGAAATACAAGCCAAGATTAAAACCTTAGCAGATACGAAAGAATTAGATGCTTATGCCAAGGTGATGAAAGAAGCTGCTGATAAAGCGGCGGAAGTAGGAAAAGAAGTACAAACATTTAATGCTTACCAAAAAGAAGCGAATAAAACCGCCGCCGCATATGGAGAGATTGGCGAAAAAACAATTGCTATGAAAGAGCGGGCGGCACAAATTACGAAAGAAATTGCCGATTTAACTGCTAAAGTACAGGCAGGCAAAGCGAGTGATGTAGAAGCACTTAAAGTACGGGCTTTAGCGCAAGAAAAAGAAGAACTGTTTAAAACATATGACGAGGAAAAAGCGGCGGCCATTAAGGCGGCACAAGATGCGGCAAGTGCTCGTTTGGCGATAGAAAAGCAAGCCGGCGCGGCGATTGAAAATTTGCAGTTACAAACTGCACAAAAGGTAAATTCCCGTGCGTTGGCATTGCAACAAGCACGGGTACAAGAAGAAAAGGCCGATACGGCTACTTGCCACGCTCAATATATGGCATATTTAAAAGAAAGAAGCGATGCCGAAGGAGCCAATTATGCTACGATATTGGCAAATGAAAGCCAATTGGCACAGCAACGGCAGGCGTGGCATGAACAGTTGATGGTGAATGCTGCAGATTGGAGCATGTATATGGACACTATACTTACCAATTTAAGCCAAAATTTGACGGACGGTTTAGCGGCAGGATTGGCGGAATGTATTGTAAAAGGGCAAAATTTAGGGGACACATTTAACCGTATTGCGGAAAATTTAGCGATTAATTTTTTACAAGGTGTATTACAAAAAGCGATCGGCAGTTTAGGCATTTTGCAGAATTTGGGAAATCAAACGGCGAAACAGGAAATTTCCAACGCCAAGAAAGAAACGGCGGCACAAGCCGGGAAAACGGGCGTATTGGCCGCGAATGCTACGGCCTCTTATATTGCGGCTATGCCTTTTATGGCCTTTGGGGCGGCAGGCGTAGTATCCGGGCAAATGTTAAGCGCAAAAATGGCCGGCATGGGCATGAGCGCCTTTGCGTCCGGCGGCTATGTAAGTGGAGCGGGAACCGGTAAATCGGATTCTATTCCGGCTATGTTATCAAACGGGGAGTATGTCATTAATGCGGATGCCGTACGAAGAGTAGGAGTATCCGCACTGAATAGAATTAATCAGGGCACATCTGCCGGATTTGCAGACGGCGGTTCGGTAGGAACCCCGGCCGCAACTGCCGGTACCGCTCCTTTGAATATTCATATATCCGCTTTGGATGCGTCTTCGTTTATGGACTTCTTGCATAGTGGCGGACTGGATACGCTACGGCAAGCTTTATTTGATAATGACCGCAATTTCGCTACAGAAGCGGGGGTGTTTTAATGCTGAAAAAATTCCCGTTGGAGTTAGACAGCTTTGCGTGGTCCAGCCATAAAAAAATGCAATGGCATACCAGTATACAAACGCTTGGCAGCGGAAAAATAAGAACTATGACCACGCAGTTATATCCCACTTGGATTATTGAAACAAAATTTAATCGTCTGCGGCCGGAGGAGTACAAAAAATTATTCGGGTTTGTCGCTATGGTGAAGGGCGCATATGAGCCGTTTTTGTGGCCAGATCCGACCGACAATCATGAACAAAATGCTACGTTGGCGGAAGTTGCGCCGGCAACGTATCAAGCTACTATGCGGATGGGAGAATATGTTGAACCGGTAGCTTATATTGACCATGTAAAGGTATATGCAAACGGGCAACAGATACAGGAAGGCGGGTATACTGTATCTGACGGTATTATTACGTTGAAAAATGTAGTGTCTGTGGGAACGAAAGTGACAGCGGATTATCGATATTGGTGGAAGGTCATGCTGAAGGATGACGGGATAGATGTGGAAGATGTATTTTTTAATTTGCATCGTAGCGGATCCTTTACATTAGTAACGGTGAGGTGACTATGAAAACTGTAACGACTGATTTAGAAACGTATTTGAATACGGAACAAAATTTAACTTCGTGCGATTTATATGAATTGCAATTGGCGGATGGGCATACCTATTATTATACCGATGCCGATGTGGATGTGATTTATGGAGACCGCAAATACAAACATGATGAATTACTTATTAAACGAAATCAAGTAAAGCTTAATGATTGCGTGGTGGTGGATACGATGAATGTACGTATCAGCGCTAATAAGAAAGATAAAATTGTAGGGATTCCGTTGCTAAAAGCGGCGCATAACGGTACCTTGGATAATGCTATATTGCGGCTAAAACGCTGCTTTTTTCGTAATCGCGGAAGCATCGGCACCATTTCGTTGTTTACCGGTACGGTAGAAGTGCAAAGTGCCGGAGGGATTCGTATAAATTTAACGGTAAAGGCGCAAACCAAAGGGCTTAATATGGGGTTTCCGGTCAGAAAATATTATCCACAAGGGACGTATACTACAACCGATAAAACGCAGGTGATTTCCAGTCATACTACGGATACCACCTGCTTAATCGCACCTTTTGTGCCGAGACGGGAGGTTTTGATTTGATATGAAAGACGGTGAAAAAATTGTACAGGCGGCTCTTAAATGGTTAGGGACCCCGCATGTGAATCAAGCAAAAGTTAGAGGTAAAGGGGTAGATTGCGGCATGTTACTGGTGGCCGCTACGGAGGATGCGGGATTAATAAAGCGAGATTCTATATCGGTAACGCCTTATTCTAATGAGTGGCATTTGCATCGGTCTGAAGAAATGTTTTTAAAATATATAAAAAAATATTGTACTAAAATTGATGCCGCACAAATGGAGCCGGGAGATTTTCTTATGTATCAATTTGGGCGCTGCCAATCGCATGCCGCTATTTATATCGGTAAAAGCTGTGTTATTCATGCGGCCGTTGATAAGGGCGTAATATTGAGCAACATGGGGGAAATGATGTTTTATGACGCCAAAGGGAGACCGCGGTTGCGCGGCGTATATCGCTATAAGGGGGTGGCACGATGAGTTTATTCGGTGGTGGTACAACGGTCACGAGAGCGGATAAAATATCGGAATTTACTGTGAATACGGCGGAATATGGAGCGCCTGTAACGGAAATATTGGGGACAACACGTATTTCCGGGAACGTCATTTACTATGATGATTTTACCGCTATTGAGCATAGAGAAGAAATGCACAGCGGTAAGGGCGGCGGCCATACGCAAGTTAATATTACCTATACGTATACCGTAGCCGTGGCATTAGGGCTGTGTGAAGGTGAAATTGAAGGTATCCGACAAGTGTGGATCGGGAAAAATGTATATACGTATCCCAGCGATACTATACAACTGACATTGTTTAAAGGTACGAAAAATCAAGAACCTTGGGCATATACAGTCGGTAAACATCCGGATAAAGCGCTACCCTATCCCGGGTTGGCCTATATGGCAGGGGTCGTTGACTTGGGATCCGGCGGATATTTACCGCAGTACAACTTTGAAGTGCAAGGGAAATTGTTACATACGGGAGACGGCATTGATGTCAATCCGGCGGATTATATTCGGTACGTACTGGATAAAATCGGCTTAAAAGAAGTTGAGATTGAAGGGCTGCAGAATTATCGGGAGTATTGTGCGGCTGCCGATTTGCTAATATCCACACCGTCGGATAAAAGTCGCCTGCAAAAGGCAAGGGATATTATTAATGACATCGCTAAATTGACCAATGCGTATATTTTTTGGTCTAATGACCGCTTTAAAATTGTACCTTTAGAAGATAGAGCTGTAGGAGCATGGGAACCGAATCGAACGATTTTATATGATTTGACGAGTAATGATTTTATCCCGCAGTCAGGCGGGGCATTAGTAACGTATCAGCGCAAAGACAGCAGCGCAATTTTCAACCAGTTTCCCGTAGAGTTTATAAACCGCGATAACGGCTATGAAAAAGAAAGTGTAAGTTATACGCTTACGGAAGATGTAGTTATGGACGGGGTACGGCAAGCGGAACCGGTGCAAGCACATTATTTATACACCAAACAGCGTGCCGTAAAATTGGCGGAACAAATTGCACGACGAAATAAGTATTGCCGCAATAAATACACGTTTAAACTGCCATGGAATTTTTGCCGATTGGAAGTCGGTGATTTGGTATCACTGACAGATGAGTACAGCGGCTTGGATAAAGAAGTGGTTATTATTGACAGTGTGGTGGAAGATACTAACGGCATATTGACTTTTACAGCAATATCCCAGCCACCGGGCCGATATAAAGCTCCTAAATATGAAGTGAAAGACACAAAACGTCCTTTTGTGGACTTTAATCAGCCGGCTCCCGACACGGACACTCCTGTCATTATTCAGCCCCCGGCGGATTTAACTGCCAACGGTCTGGAGGTATGGTTGGGCGCCCGTGGAAAAGAAAAAGGTTGGGGCGGCTGTGAGGTATATGTATCGGACGATAATACGCACTATAAGCACATCGGCAGTATTTCCGCCGCCGCTCGCATGGGTGTTTTAACTAAAGGCATTACAAAAGATGAGCGAGATATTTTTGTTCGGACGAACGGGACTTTTATTTCCGGTACCAAACAAGATGCTGAGCGCGGCAATACCTTATGCAGGTTGGATGGAGAATGCTTAAGCTATCAAACCGCCGTTTTACAGGCGGACGGTACGTATAAGCTTTGCGACTGCATTAGAGGACAGTATCACACCGTACAAACAGAACACAAAGAAGGAGACATGTTTTGTCGAATTGATGAAACACTTTTGCGGGTTCCGTTCAGAAAAGAGGACATAGGGAAAAAAATATGGGTTAAACTGCCGGCATATAATATTTTCGGCAGCGGTATGCAAGAGATTAGCGAAGTAACTGCTTATCAGTATCAATTAAAGCCGTATTATATACCTCCTGTAACGAATGTAACGGCCTATACACGCTATCGGCAATTATCTCCCGGTGAATTGCGGTATGATGTGGTGATAAGTTGGGCCAAACCGCAAGGCATGCAAACTTATTTGGAAGGAGATGTATGGTACCGCATCGTTTCTACTGAAAAGGCAACCCCATTGGCGGACGCGTGGACATTTGGCGGTAGTGGGGAAACACAAGCGGTTATTCCGCAAGCACTTGCCGGTGATGTATATAAAATTGCTGTCTGCACAAAGGATAGATGGGGAAATGTAACCGATCCGGATTTTGCCCCGTATACTACGGTGCGCGTTGTTATAAAATCGGACATGCCGACAACTCCGGAAGGGGTAAGCATTACCTTTGACACTGTTCCGCATGTGCAGTGGCAAGAGGTAACTAACACAGACATCGCATACTACGAAGTACGGTCGGACACTTTTCCCGGAGAAGGGGGCGCGGCACTGCTGGCACGTACAAACAGTACGACTACGGCAGTAACTTTGACGCATCGAAGCGGGACGATATATGTATATGCGAAAAACGCCTTAGGAAAATATAGTGCGCCGGCGATACTTACTTACAATAAACCCGCACCGCCCGCCGGAAAGAATGTAGTAATACAACCTAATATAGCTACTATCGGGATTGTAGCGGATCCTTTGCCGGAAGGATGTATCGGTATGACCGTATACATTAATAACGAAGTGGCGTATTCAACCAATAATGCGTTGACATATCCGGCAAAACCGGGGGTATATACTATAGCGATAGCCTATCGTGATTATTTCGGCGAGGGTGAAAAAACACCTTCTTATATGACTACTGTACGAAAAACCATAGACCCGGCCCTCATCGCGGCGGAATCCATCACGGCGGATAAAATAGACAGCGCGGTCGCGGACGCGATACAAAGCGATGTACTTAGCCGGGTAGACGGGAAAATAGACGCTAAGGTTGGCGGTTTGCGTACTGACTTGGACGGGAGCATCAATGCTATAAGGGGAAATGTGCAAGACCTGAAGCGGCGGGCCGATACGCTTTCCGGGCAAGTAACGGGGTTAAAAAAGAGCGTAGACGGGATATCCTCTGTCGTACATGACCAGGTACAAAAAAGCGTAAGCGGCTTTTCGCAAAGAGCCGATAGGCTTGAGGGGATGGTCAAGGACGCTACTAATAGCCTTAGTGCCTTATCGCAACGGGCGAATACGATAGAAAGTGCGGTGCAAACTGCTACGCAAGACAGAGAGCATATACGCAGTCAACTAAGCAGCATACAGCAGACATCCGCAGGCATTGTGTCACGTGTGGAATCCGTAGAGCGTGATAATGAAAAGCAGTATGAAATCCTGCATGACATAGACAACCGAGAAAATTATCATAATAATAACCTTGAAAGCCGCATCACACAGCAAGCCGACCGCATTACCAGTGTAGTCGGTAACTTGTCCAGTGTGGAGAGCGCGAGAGCGGCGGGATATACCGCTATAACGCAACTGCAAGACGCCATCGGGCTGAAGGTGTCTAAAGGAGACGTTAAGAGCGAAGTAGCATTAGGCTTGCAGGGCGTGACGCTATCGGGAAAGCAAGTGCACATCACGGGCGATACGGTAATAGATAAAGATGTTATCACCAAAGGCATGATACAAGCTGGTGCTATCACCGGCGATAAGCTGGACGTAAAAGACTTAAGCAGTATCACGGCTAATATCGGGGTCTTACGTACTAAATCAACGGGGGCAAGAATGGAAATACGGGATAACTGTATTTTAATATACGATGAACAAAATAGATTACGTGTGAGGATGGGAGTGTGGAACGAATGACTGTCGGATTTGAAACGTATGATGAACAAGGCAATAAAATTGTTTCCCTTGATAAGCGAGTAGCCACCCTGATTGGCAAGCACAAAACCGATGCAGTCAAAGGGGTATTTTTTAATATGCAGATAAAAGAAGGGCAGACGTGGGCGTTTTTTGTTCGGTTGGGAGAGAGTATGCCGTCGGAGTTACCGTCGCTAGAAATACATGATAGTTACATATCTTGGGAATTTAATATTAACGGAATATTAGAAGAAGATTTAAAAAAAGTTGCAACGTGGGGTGAAATTGTGTATGGACGGTATTAATTTAGAGATAGATTCGCTATTTAGCTTAAACAACAGCAATTATTTTTACGACATACCGGCTACCGAACGGATAATAAATAGCCTTACATATGATGAGGCGGATTTATATTTTGGGTGGTATGGGGGTCAGGCACTTACAGCTATCGGTTTAACTGATGGGCTTTGTGCATGGGGGACTACAGAACGTAATAATGGCTCTTTATACGTTTTTTCTACCAGTATCTTCGTTCAAAAATCGCATTATGGGCTAGAAATGTATAATACAAAAGGCGGTATTGTTTTTTCGGATAAGATGTTACCTGCCTGCATAGAAGCAGTTAATCCGCCAATAGGTAGAACGTTTGCAAGCAATAAGGATTATGCTATTGTAAATTTTTACATTAAAGACAACGTTACCAATACCAGATGGGACGGGGATATTTCATGTGATGCACCCTTAATGGCCGATATAAAACGGGTGCGACCTGTTATTAATGCCGGCAGACTGCGAATGCTCGTATCGTATGGGGATATTTACAATGAATTTATATCTTTTAACACCCAGGAGTATGAAGATACTACTGACTGGAAATCAACTTATTGCTGGGTGTTAGATGTAACAAATTATCCAATATCGCAAAAACAAGTCTAATTCCGGGTCTAGTAAAGCCTAAAAAATATTATAAAACATACGATTGCAATTTATACCTTAACCTATTGGCACCACAGTGGGAGATGCTTTTGCCTGGAGATTATGGGGGTGTACAATTGTCGAATAATGCCGCATGTAATAAGAACTTTTTTTCGATGATTAAAAATAATGAGGATACCTTACTTGCAAGACGTGCATATATAGCGGCAGACTTGACTGTTTTTAATTATTTTGCGGCACAAATAGATGATAATTCATACTATATAGTACCGCAGTATACGGATGTCATCGTTATTAATTTTTGGTAAGAGTAATCATATATGTGCTATAATGGAGGTGAATATGGGAGGCAGAGGATCTACTAGTAGTCTTGCGAGGTTGCAGAAATATGGAACGGAGTTTAAAGAAGTTAAAACCACTGCATATGGCGGCAAGTTACACATGAAAGATAAAAGGATATTGTTTATAAAAACGCGAGAAAAGCATAATAAGACCCCTTATGATTCTATGATGCCTAACAGAATTTATGTATTAATAAATTCACGAGATACAAAAAGAAAGGTAAAGTCAATTACATTTACAGATAAGATGGGATTTGCGTATAAATTTGTTGATGTTAATGTAGCTCATTATAATATAGGTAAGGGAAAGTTAGGACATACGCATATGACCTATGACAGGAAAGAGCCGCGAGAGATGAATCGGAGCGAACGCAAGCTAGTGCGTAAAGTATTAGCGGCGTATCATAGACCTAAATATATAAAGAAAAGGGGAGAAATAAAAAAATGGTTGTATTATATGAAGAATTTCCCACTTGGGAAGACCTAATAAAAGATATTCTTGAAGAAGATGGGTATGATCCTTTTGAACGATTACCGGGATTTCCTGAGAATGTTTATTGGGTCTTAGATAATCAATTTACGACGGATAAACATGGTAAAAAGATTGATGATTGGATTTTTTTGAAATATACTATAAAAAAAAATCCTGAAACCAATAATACATATGAAAAATACACAACTCTTCCGGGATACCCTACTTTAGAAGCAGCATTAGAAGCAAAGCTTTTTGATGGCGAATCAATACATGATTTATATAACCGCGGGTATGATTGGTTAATGAGAGATGAATCTTTGGAATATGACAAATGATAGACGTACTTATTTGAATCTGCAGTATGGTAGATTTCATGGCGTGGGAAAGTATGATATTCCTGAATTAAAAAGGCAAAAAATAAAATTGCCGGAAAAATGGATAGGATTTAATGAAGTAAATACATATAAAGGCGAATGCACTCAAACAGGAGTGCATTTTTTCTTGGATGATTACCAATTTGAACGAATATGGAATCGTCCTACTGTATATGTAAAGCAACTTTCTAAATTTTCTTTAGTAGCAACCCCTGATTTTAGTTTATATAGCGATTATCCTGTAGCGATGCAAATATGGAATCACTATCGTAAACAGTGGTTAGGTACATACTGGCAAACATATGGAATTTCTGTTATTCCTACGGTTTCATGGAGTAATAAGAATAGTTTTTTATGGTTTTTTGATGGGGTTCCGAAAGATAGTCCGGTTATATTATCCACTGTTGGATTGGGAAATAACCGTGAGGCATGGAAAGCGTTTTATGAAGGATGGAACGCTATGAAAAGGTGTTGCCATCCTTCGGAAGTGTTGATTTATAAAGGGAAAAAGTCGATTTTATTTTCAAGGAGTAGGTGAAGCACTCGTAAGGGTGCTTTTTTTATGCCTAAAAAGGAGTGGATATAATGAACATTTTAGAGCTTATCAGTACGGCGTGTGTGGTAAGTGGGGTCTTGGGGGTTATTTTCAGGTACGCCGTATTAAATCCTTTGTATATGGCAATCCAAGCTTTACAGGACGCCGTGAAAGAACTGAAAGTGCAGATACGGGAGATGGACGGACAACGGCAAGCACTAACAGAGCGGATTGCCAAAACAGAATCGAGCGTAAAATCGGCACATAAGCGGATTGATGATCTGCAAAAAGGGCTAAACCATGAGGGATAAAGTACAGCAGTTCGGGCAGTGGGCGGAAAGTCATTGGCTTGCACTGGTTATTATCATGGTAACGGGCATGCTGGGATTTTTATTACTGGTCTTGCTTTCGTGGCTTATTGGATACTGGGCAAATGCTATTTACCATACGTCTTTTGAATTGGAGAGTTGTTGGAGCGGAGTTGCCGCTATTGGAACGGGACTGGGAAGCGTAGCAGCATTAGCAACCGCCGCATGGGCAAAGTACCACACCGACAGCAAATATAACAGCGATGACGGCAATCCGCCGACTATATAAAGAGGGCGGATTATATTGGTTCAAAAAGGTTCAAACTGGTTCAAACTGGTTCAAACTGTCCGCAGACTAAATAAGGGGGAAAACGATGAAGAGCAAAACATATGAAGAATTTGTTGAGAAATTTAAACCGAAAAAGACCACGGATGACTGCTATACGCCACCGGATATTTATGAAATCATAATGAAGTATGCGGTGGAAAAGAACGAGTGGCAAGGGCGACCGGTAGTGCGGCCGTTTTATCCGGGCGGGGATTTTGAAAACTATAAATATCCCACTAATTGCGTAGTCATTGACAATCCGCCGTTTTCGATACTATCTAAAATCGTTAATTGGTATAACGAAAAGGGGATCGATTATTTCCTTTTCGCACCTGCACTGACCTTTTTTAATATCGCCGCGCCGTCTCACATAGCACCTAACTGTTCAATCGTCTATGAAAACGGTGCTAATGTGCGTACGGCTTTCGTATCATCTAAAGGGGCTTTACTTGAAACGTCAACAGATCTGACGAAACAAATAAAAAATTATTATGCGGAGCGGAGGCCTAAAAAGAAGCAGAACCGTAAAAACGTTTATCCTAACACTTTTATTACGGGCGCAAAGCTTGCTGTTTTAGCAAATCACGGTGTAGAGCTTAAAGTCGACGACGCGGAACGGGTAAGCACGCTATATACGGCAGAAGGAAAGCGGGTAGCGGTTTTCGGCAGTGGGTACAAAACAAACATTGATATTTCAGGTCTGTTTGATAAAATTGGGGTTTCTACATCAGCAGGGGAAAAATTATACTACAAGGGGGAAAACGATGGATAAATATTTTAATGCAATACTTGTGGTTATTGTAGTGTGTTGTATTATGGCGGTTTTTAGATAAGGAGTTAAGACATGTTAGGAGATTTAAGTGCAAAATATGAAAGCAACGGCAATCCTGGACTTATCAGTTCGGGGAAAGGTGATCCAGGTGGTAAGAGTTATGGTTGCTATCAGCTATCAAGCAAAATGGGCAGTTTACAAGACTTTATCCGTTGGGCGGATAGGCACTACCCGTGGATTGGAACGACTATACGACATAGCACTGATATAGACAGCGGTTGGCGTGAATGTGCAAGACTTGACCGTCCAGAATTTTCAGCTGCACAGTGGGCGTACATTAAAGAACGGTATTATGATACGGCAGCGGGCAGCCTTGAGCGGGCGGGGTTTCACGCCAAAAAGCACAGTTACGCAATGAGGGATGTCATATGGAGTCGAGCCGTACAATACGGAACGGGGCGAATTGTCAAGATGTGGCAAGAGGCATGTAAGTCTATGTACAACGGCAAGGACTATACGGGGTATCCCAATATCACCTATGTCGATGATAAGCGGTTCGACTATGATTTGATTGTAGCTATCTACAAAGTAAGTAAAGCATGGATACGGGCGGAATCCGTTAGGAACGGACTAGAAAAGCGATTTAAGGACGAATGTAGTGAAGCATTACAAATGCTAAAGGGGGAAAGATGATGTATGAAAAAATCAGAACAATTGGTAAAAAAATCTATCCTTATGTTGTTTGTGTTGGTGTTGGCATGCTTATCGTCTTCTGTTTTTGCACAGGAACAAAAGACGATTACTCTATCAGCCGAACAATATCAGATATTAAAGCAGACAATACAGGAGCAAGACAAGACATTAAATACGCTAGAGAACAACTTAAACAGGCAACAGAATCGACAGCAAGAGCGGAACAAGCAATTACAACAGCTAAACAAACAACTGAACAAATCAAAAGCGGAAATGACCAAGACAATGCAGACATTGCAGAATGCGAACGAATCATTAGAACAAGCCGACAATCTCTTAAGAAAGCAAGCGGTGTCATTGAGGATATTGACCGAACAAATTAAACGGGAACAGCATAAAAAGGCGGTAATTAAACGGCAACGGGACATGTACGCTGTTCTTGCTTTGTTAGCAGTTGGCGGAGCAGTCATAAAATAAAAAAGCCGATGGGGTAACGAAAAATTACTCCATCATTTTTTTATTTTTTTAGAAAAAAGCGTCAGATTTTGGTGTCCGCCGTGGCTATAAAGTAGAAGGCGCTAAAGCATCCAATAAAAACGCGGGCTATTAGGGGCAAGGACTTTTGCTCGATTTTGAGCGAAAGCGTCGGCGGGGGCCCGGTGGCCGATTTTTTCAGCACGATTGCAAGATAAGCAAAAAGCCGATGGGGTAACGGGATGTTACTCCATCGGCTTTTTTTAAATTTTTTTCGGATAAAGACTTTCCGACAAAAATGTCGAAAAGACTCAGTGTGACTTCACCGCATCTACATTAGCACAATACATAAAAATACAACACCCGTTTCGGCATATCTTTGTAAAGTTTTTTACGGTTGCTCAACCGTTGCTCAACCTAATTCATTGAGAATGGTATAATGGTGCGTTTTTTTTGCTACCATTTTACAATTGCAGATAAATTGTTAGAAGAACGATTAGACGCAAAGGGTGCAGTTTTAATTGAAGGTCCTAAATGGTGTGGAAAGACAACAACAGCGAAACAAAAGGCTAAAAGCTTTATATCGATGGATCGTCCTGATATGACGAGACAATATCAACAAATGGCAGAGATTTCTCCAAATACGCTGCTTAAAGGAGAAACTCCAAGACTTATTGATGAGTGGCAAATTTCACCTAATTTATGGAATGCTGTGCGTTATGAGGTTGATAATAGGGATGAATTTGGTCAATTTATCTTGACAGGGTCAGCAGTTCCTAATGGATTTGATGATTCTATGCATACAGGTACAGGAAGAATTTCTAAGCTTTTGATGAGAACCATGAGTCTATTTGAATCAAAGGATTCTAGCGGTGAAGTTTCTATTAAAGACTTATTTAAAGGTGAAAACATATCAGCCATTAATGAAACGAGTCTTGAAAAAATTGCTTTTTTTATTTGCAGGGGGGGATGGCCCAAAGCAATTGGGTTAGATGAGAAACCGGCATTATTTCAAGCGATAGATTATTTTGATGCTATTGTGTCTACTGATATTAGTAGAGTGGATTCCATAAAAAGAGATAAGGAAAAGACTAAGAGATTACTTAAATCCTATGCAAGACATGTAGGTACGCAAAGTTCTTTAGAAACGATTAGGCAAGATATGTTAGCTAATCAATCAGATACATTTGATCAGGGAACACTTTATTCTTATCTGGATGCTTTAAGAAAAATATTTGTTATAGAAGATTCTGCCGCATGGAATCCAAATTTAAGGTCGAAAACCTCTATACGAACAACGGAAACTAGATATTTTTCAGATCCATCTATCGCAACGGCATCATTAGGTATGGGGCCTAACGATTTACTAAATGATTTAAATACCATGGGATTTTTATTTGAAAACTTATGCGTTCGTGATTTAAGAATTTATACAGATTATTTAGATGGGACAGTTTATCATTATAGAGATAAGTCTGGATTAGAATGTGATGCAGTGATTCATTTAAGAAATGGAGCTTATGGACTAATTGAAATTAAACTCGGTGGCGATAAATTAATTGAGGAAGGCGCTAAAACTTTAAAAGATTTGGCCTCTAAAATAGATACAAAAAATATGTTCAAACCATCATTTATGATGGTATTATGCGCCAAAGCACCTTTTGCATATAAAAGAAATGATGATGTTTATGTAATACCTATTACTGCTTTAAGACCTTAATAGTTTTTAGTATTTATATATTTCCCCGCACGCCTTCTTCCAAGTGAACCAAGAACAAGCAGAAAAACTTTATAACATAGCACTTTCCTATGCTGATTTAAAAGGAAACGAAACCGTCATAGACGCCTACTGCGGCACCGGTACCATTTCCCTCTATTTAGCACAAAAAGCAAAACACGTCATAGGCATAGAAATCATTCCGGCGGCTATCGAAAATGCAGAAAAAAATGCAGAAAAAATCATGTAAAAAACGTAGAATTTCATGCCGCCTATGCTGCCGATTATCTATCACAAGCAGCCAAAAAAGGAAAATCGGTAGACATAATAGTCTTAGATCCCATCCGCGCCGGTTGCAGTGAAAAACTCATTGACGCCATCAGCGAAATAAAACCAAAGAAAATCGTCTATATTTCCTGTAACGTCTCCACCTTGGCACGAGATATAGAACGACTCACACAAAAAGGCTATACCCTGCAAAAAGTACAGCCCGTAGATATGTTCCCAAGCAAAAGACAACGCACGTTGAGAGTGTTGTTTTGATGTCAAAGGCTGATTAGGTGGGTGCAAATTTGCCCTTGTGTAGCAGGGGTTTGCAGGGTCTATCGTTAAAAGGTTTAGTGAGTGGCGGCTGTAAGATAGCTCGGCGTGGTTTTTGAGCGTGATTTTTCTGTATGAGGGAACATGTCTACGCTTTAGGGTTGAGTGCACAGGATGTTAACGTTAAAAAGTGCACCCACTTTGCACCCACCCTGTGAAGTGAGGATATCCAGTATAGTTTGCATAATTATTTATCACGCAAAAAACATGATAATAAAATTTATACAAGCAAAAAGAGATGTTACTCAAATGGCATAATTGTAAAAAGTTACTTTATAACATTCTCCTATATCGTGGGGCTTAAATCTAAGCCCCACTTTTTATATTCAAAACTATTTTTTCAAATAAATAAAAGTCAAAGACTTTACATATTTAACGCTTATTCTTAGCTAAAATACCTGTTTTTAATATCATTTGTAAGCATACACTGAACAAAAAAATACAAAACAATATATTGCATATAAAAGGTGAAATACTGCGCGCAATTATTGCGCCTAAGTTTACAGTAAATGTCGCAAAAATACCGATAATAATTCCTTCAGTAAAATGAGTATAATGGTAACGAGCATTAGCAATACTGCCACTTATAGCTGTAGGAAGCATGACAAGCAAAGCAGTTCCTCTTGCCATAAGGTCTCCCATGCCGAGCAAAAGTTGCACGCATGGCACTATAATTCCTCCGCCGCCAACGCCTAAAATACCTGAAAAAATACCAGAAACAACGCCTATAAATATAAGACATATAGCTTTTAAAAAACTAACATTAAAATCTACATTTCTTAACGGAATCCAAACTTGACTAGAACATATAACTAGTAATACAAAAAGTGTAAAACACCAAGGAAATATTTTTTTAGGCAAAATATGTAAAAAATATACCCCAATTTGTGATCCGAAAACTGAACCTATTATTAGAAAAAATGCTGATAAAAATGACACTTTTCCGTCTAAACCGTAAACAATGCTTCCACAAAGCGACGTTATAATTATGGCAACAAGAGAAGTAGCACTAGCATGACGCTGATCAAATTTCATAAAAACAGTTAATGCAGGAACTATCACCATTCCCCCACCTACACCGAACAATCCTGATAAAAAACCTGCTAATAGTCCAATGAAAACGATTAAAACAATATTATGGAAATTATATTTGATTTTAAAAATATTTCTCAACATATATCTTTTCTTCACAAATTACCTCCTCGTACTTTATTAACTACTTTTACTATATTATATGACCCTCGACCATATAATATAGTAAATATTACAATTTTGCAATTACCGTATTTCTATTAAGCTTAACCTTGCCTTTTCTCTTTATATATTCTTCAATATCAAACACATTCTTCTTGTCATAATCTTCTAAGATGGGAGCGTAATGAAAATAGACGAGTAAATAACGGATATACAATATATAAAGGCTAGTCAATATAGATTTCTTGTATAATTAACGCAAGAAAAGTTAGCATAAAAGGTTGACAAGCCATGAAAAAACTGACAAAATCCTTGACAGACAGACAGACAGACAGACAGACAGACAGACAGACAGACAGACAGACAGACAGACAGACAGACAGACAGACAGACAGACAGTGTAGTTCTGTCTCTTTTCACGTAGAATTTTTTAATTGGCAGAAATATATACCTGATGGATAGGTATGTGTTCCTGCCTATTTTTATGCAATTTTTCAAAACAATAAAAAGAACATTATTAGATTAATAAGGAGGAAAATGAGATGCAGGATGTTTTGAATGATTATATTGATTTTTGCTCCGAAGAGCGACTCCTACCAAGCAAAGCTGTTATGAGAATGCAGCTTGCAGGAACAACATTTGATTTTAATGTGAAGTCAAATGTTTATTACGATAAAGTTGAGCGTGGATTTCGAACACATCAATATCTTGGACTCTATAAAAACAAAAGCGTCAGAGCGATTGGAAAAGTTTGTGCAATAATACGCGTAGTTGAGGAAAATGGTTCTATAAGATTCACTAATGAGATGGGAGAGTTAACAGCCGAGAGGAAGCAGATTATAGACAAGGCAATGAATGATGCAATTACATGTGGATATGATATCCGCCATTATGAGCATAGATATTTCTTCGTTGAAAAATTCTACGAGACAAATTTTCAGAAGGTATCATCTGGAGGTTGCATGGGGGCGCGGATTTTTGACTTAGAGGAAATTCTTGACTTTGATAACAATAAATCTGTACCAGACACATTTTTGATTGCAGAGGAACTAAAGAAGCATAGTTGGCGATAATAAAAAGATGTTGACATACATTCTCCGACATCATTCCTTTTGCCAGCTTCTATACTGTGACGAGTGTTAAGACCAAGTTTCTGATGTAGGGCTATCACTAGAGTAGTCTTGATACACGTGGAATGCGTAGCATTGATGTCAGAAGTTGCACCCTAGCAAGTAAAAAAATATGTAGTAAATAAAAGGCTTTTCAACGGGTTATCGTTAATGAGTACGATTGGCTGTTGGAAAGCCTTTATTTTTGTGATCGGAAATGGATAATAAAGATTTGAATTCTAGGAGGGCTTATCTTTTAATGATATTAGTGACAATATTCATAGCCAAACGGAGGTTATAAAATTATTATGTAGATTTTGATGACGTTCATGATATACTTTACACCAACTTTACAAACCTTGTCTTTTGAACTTTACAAGCAGTCTGTAAACTTATTATTGTGAAAGGAAAAAAATCACGAATAAGAAAGGACGAGCTGTTGACTATGAAAATTAAAAAAATGTTGTCAATTGTTGCAGTAGGTGTGCTTTGCCTGGGGGTTTTAACGGCATGCGGAGGAAAGGCGAGTCAGAAAAATGCACTTCCCGATGAGAAGGCTAGCTCGGCTTCTGTTTCCTTGGACGGTTCGACATCCATGGAGAAAGTTATCGGCATTTTGGGAGAATCATTTCAAAAGGATACGGGGATTGCATTTACTTATAATCCTACCGGATCCGGTTCAGGGATCAAAGCAGTTTCAGAGGGACGATGTGATATCGGATTGGCTTCTCGTATTTTGAAGGACGAAGAGAAGGCGTCCGGTCTTACGGAAACGGTAATTGCCCATGACGGGATCGCAATGATTGTAAATCCCGATAATCCGATACGGAATTTAAGCATCACAGATATTGTAGGGATTTATACAGGAAAAATTACCAACTGGTCTCAGGTAGGAGGTAAGGATGAAAAGATTGTTGTGATTGGTCGTGAAGCCGGTTCCGGTACCCGTGATGGATTTGAATCTATTACAAAGACTAAAAACGCCTGCAAGTATCGACAGGAACTTACTTCAACAGGCGATGTCATTACTACTGTTGCGCAGAATCCGAATGCTATAGGGTATGCATCTGCTGCATCCATTAAGAATTCTGTCAAAGCACTGACGGTTGATGGGGTAGCAGTTAACGAGGAAAATATCCAAAACGGAAAATATACCATACAGCGTCCCTTTGTACTAGTAACAAAAAAATCCGTGAAACTTTCGGATGCAGCAAAGAAATTCTTTGACTATGCAACATCCCGGACATCCCATGATCTGATTTCTAAAGCGGGGGTCGTTCCTGCAAATTAAGAATAGGAGATCAGGATGGAGACAGTACAGAATGTACTGTCTCCATTTGTCGAGGTGAACGTTGATGAAGAAAAAACAAATGATCGAAAATGTTATTCATGGACTGTTTTTTATGCTGGGCTTAATTACAGTTGGCGGTGTGCTTTTGATTACTGTTTATTTAGTCATATCGGGAATTCCGGCCATTCATAAGATCGGTCTTATACCATTCCTTTTCGGAACAGAATGGGCACCGACTAAGGCGAATCCTCAATATGGCATTCTGCCGTTTATCCTTACCAGTATTTATGGCACGGCAGGTGCGGTTCTGCTTGGGGTTCCGGTTGGATTTTTTACGGCTGTGTATCTATCAAAAGTAGCAAATCCTAAAATCAAAGAACTCATACAGTCATTCATAAGTCTGCTTGCAGGAATTCCATCTGTTGTCTATGGTCTTGTGGGTATGTTAATTTTAGTAGCGGGAATTCAACGGTTGTTTTATGTTTCGGACGGAGCAAGTTTGTTGGCGGCAATGCTGGTACTTGCTATTATGATTCTGCCTTCGGTAATTAAGATGTCCGTTACGGCACTGGATGCAGTACCAAAGGAATATGAAGATGCTTCTCTTGCGTTGGGAGCGACTCGGATAGAAACCTACTTCCGGGTGTCTGTTCCGGCAGCGAAAAGCGGCATAGCCGCTGCAATCGTACTTGGCATCGGTCGGGCAATCGGAGAGGCGATGGCAGTAATGATGGTAGCAGGCAATGCTGCCAATATGCCGAATTCCCTGTTTCAAAGCGTGCGTTTTCTGACCGGTGCAGTTGCCGGCGAAATGTCATATGCCGGCGGATTGCAGAGAGAAGCGCTGTTCTCTGTTGCCTTGGTTTTGTTCTTGTTCATCATGCTTTTGAATGCTACATTAAATTTCTTTTTGAAAAGGGGTACCAAATAGGAAATGAATACAGAATATCACAAAGTAAGACGAAAGCAATATGAGGTGTTCATGAAAGGACTGATGTATATTTGCACCGGTTTGACAGCAGCTATTTCATTATTCCTGTTGGTTTATGTTTTGATAAAAGGGGTGCCGGGTATCAACTGGTCTTTTTTGTCTACAGCACCCAGTTATCTCAGTGACCGCATCGGCATTTTACCGGATATTCTGAATACCTTGTACATTATGATTGCGGCATTGTTGATTGTACTGCCGCTCGGAGTTGGGGCAGCCATCTATTTGACAGAATATGCGACGAATCAAAAGATAGTTTCTATCATGGAATACACGGCAGAAACACTGTCGGGTATCCCGTCAATTATTTATGGGTTGGTGGGTATGCTGATATTTGCAAATCATATGGGAACAAGTCTTTTGGCAGGAGCGTTGACGCTTGCAATCATGAATTTGCCGATTATTATGCGAAATACACAGGAGAGTTTAAAAAGTGTCCCTATTTCCTATCGGGAAGGAGCGTTCGGACTGGGTGCCGGAAAATGGCGTGTAGTACGCACCGTAGTTATTCCCGGATGTGTGGACGGGGTTATTACCGGCTGTATTTTATCCGTAGGAAGAATATTAGGAGAATCCGCTGCACTTCTTTTCACCGCAGGATTTGCCCATGCGTTGCATGGATTTGCAGACGGCCTTGCCTCTCCCGGAGCAACGCTTAGCGTCAGTTTATATGTTTATGCAAAGGAGGATGGAGAATTTGACATTGCGTTTGCGATTGCCGCAATACTTATGCTCTTAGTATTGATGATAAATTTTGCGGCTGAAATGACACAGAAATATTATGCCAAGAGGAGAAAGGAACGATAAATGAAGAAAGGAAATAAACCTATGGGTTCACTCATTACTGTTAAAGATTTGTGTCTCCGGTATGGAGAACATCAGGCTTTGAAAAAGATCAATATTGAAATCCCGGAAAAGAGTATTACGGCACTGATTGGTCCGTCAGGGTGTGGAAAGTCTACTTTTTTAAAGACATTAAATCGCATGAATGATCTGATTCCGTCCGTAAAAATTATCGGAGAGATTTATTATAGGGAAGAAAATATTTTTGCATATCATGTTGATGTCAATGAATTGCGTAAACAAATAGGAATGGTATTTCAAAAACCAAATCCGTTTCCCATGAGTATTTATGATAATGTTGCCTACGGTCCGCGAACTCACGGAATCACCAAACGAGAACGTTTGGATGAGATTGTTGAAAAAGCCCTTCGAGGTGCTGCCATTTGGGATGAAGTGAAAGATCGTCTGAAGAAAAATGCATTGGGGTTGTCCGGCGGTCAGCAACAAAGACTTTGCATTGCCAGAGCATTGGCAGTAGAGCCGGATGTTCTTTTGATGGATGAGCCGACAAGTGCACTGGATCCGATTTCAACTTCTAAGATTGAGGAATTGGTTATGGAACTGAAAAAAGATTATACTATCGTTATGGTAACGCATAATATGCAGCAGGCAGTCAGGATCTCGGATTATACAGCGTTTTTCTTGCTTGGTGAACTGGTGGAATTTGGAGCAACGGACAATATCTTTGACCGGCCACAGGATAAAAGAACGGAAGATTATATTACGGGAAGGTTTGGATAATGAGAAATCAATTTGACAAGCAAATGGATGAGCTGAACTTACAGCTGATTCGAATGGGTGCGATATGTGAAGAAACCATCGCCGGGGTAACGAAATCCTTGTTTGAAGGAAATGTAATGTTGGCAAGAGAGCAGAAACAGAATGCCGGAGAAATTGATCGATTGGAAAGAGATATTGAACAGCTCTGTATGAAGTTACTCTTGCATCAGCAGCCGGTAGCCGGTGATTTGCGTCAAATTTCTGCTGCACTTAGAATGATTACCGATATGGAGCGAATAGGGGATCAGGCGGAGGACATTGCAGAACTTGTCATTTTACTGAATGGCAGTCAGATAAAGGGGGCGGAACTTATCGATGATATGGCTTCGGCAGTTGTAAAAATGGTAACGGACAGTGTGGAGGCATTCGTTCGGAAGGATATAGCACTTGCAGAAAATGTGATTTTAGAATATGATATTATAAATAATTTTTTTGATCGAATGAAGAATGCCGTTGTAGAATTGATTATAAAACAATATGCAGATGCCGAATCGGCGCTGGATTTTTTGATGATTGCAAAGTATCTGGAGCGTATCGGAGATCATGCAGTCAATATTGCCGAATGGATTATTTATGCCATGACAGGAAAGCATAAGGAGAGAGAACATGATATGGTGTGTAGAAGACGATGAAAACATTCGGGAAATAGAAATATATACGTTAAATTCCACCGGGTTTGAGGCAATAGGATTTTCCGACGGATTGCAGTTTTGGAAGGCGATTCAAAAAGAAAAACCGGAATTGGTGATACTGGATGTGATGCTTCCGGGAATGGATGGCGTGGAACTTTTGGGGAAGATGAGGCATTCGGTGGAACTGGAAAATATTCCTGTCATTATGGCAACGGCAAGAGGTGCTGAACATGAAAAAATTCAGGCGCTGGATTTAGGAGCCGATGATTATATTGTAAAACCATTTGGTGTGATGGAATTGGTGTCACGTGTAAAAGCCGTATTACGCAGATGTCAGAAAGGACGGGTTTTTGAACTTTTGCAGGTAGGCAGTTTAATTCTGAATTTAGATGAGCGAACACTTACGATAGAAGGAGAGCGTATTATGCTTACCTTTAAGGAATTTGAACTCTTACATTTATTTTTATCACATCCGGGCAGTGCTTTTACGAGAGAACAGCTTTACGATTTGGTTTGGAACATCGATTACATGGGAGACAGCCGCACGCTGGATATGCACATTAAAACCTTGAGACAGAAATTAGGTCGGTATGGAAAATGCATTGAAACGGTTCGTTATATCGGTTATCGATGGGAGACGGGATATGAGCAGTAAAATTTTCAAATCCATTCTTTTGATTGCTTTCAGTACATTATTAGGCACGCTTCTGATTATCACTGTCTGTATGTTTGACTATTTCGGAACGGTTCAAAAGAATCAGTTGGTAGGTGAATTGTCAATCGCCGCACGGGGAACGGAGGTTGCAGGAAAGGATTTTTTAAATCAACTTGATTTAAAAAATTATCGCATCACATGGGTTTCCAAAGATGGAACCGTGTTGTTTGACAATGAAATCAATCCCGCCAACATGGAAAATCATGCCGATAGAGAAGAAATCAAAGAAGCATTTGAACATGGAACGGGAAGTAGTTCCCGCTATTCCAAAACGCTGACAAAAAAGACCGTGTATGAGGCAGTAAGGTTAACAGATGGCACTGTTTTACGAATTTCTGCCAGTCGCATTACAGTGCTTGTGCTTCTTCTTTCTATGATACAACCGATTCTTATCGTGAGTATTTTTGTTGTTATTCTGTCAGCGGTATTGGGAAAACGTATGGCAAAGCGCATTGTTGAACCTTTAAACCGATTGGATTTAGATAACCCCCTGGAAAATGATACCTATGAAGAACTATTTCCTCTATTACGCTGCATTCAAGGGCAGCAACGTGAGATACAACGAACACTTGCATGTTTGAAACAGAAGCGGGATGAATTTAATCAAATCACCGGTAATATGCGTGAAAGCTTGATTTTACTGGATAATGCCGGGGCAATTATTACGATCAATCTGTCAGCGAAAAAGCTGTTTCGTGTGACTGATACCTGCATTGGAAGAAACATCATTGAGGTTGATCGCCATCAAAATATTCGTGATTTCATGCAAAAATCTATGGAAAACGGGCATGCAGAGTTCAGGGAAAATCGAAACGGGCGAGAGTATCAGTTTGATTTGAGCAGAATTGTATCCGATGATGCGGTGGTTGGAACGGTTATTTTGGCGTTTGATATTACGGAACAGGCAGAGGCAGAGAGAGGACGTCGGGAATTTACAGCCAATGTGTCACATGAACTTAAGACACCGCTTCAGGGAATCATAGGATATACAGACTTAATGGAAAGTGGTCTTGCAAAATCGGAAGATATTCCCCGGTTTGTGGGATATATCAAAAAGGAAGCAAGCAGACTTGTTACGCTCATTGAGGATATTATCCGCTTATCGCAGTTGGATGAAGGGACAGATATGCCTGTTTCCGAGGTTTCACTTGGTCATCTGGCTGATGA
The DNA here is from genome assembly GCF_000221545.1 of Megasphaera sp. UPII 135-E. Classification (NCBI taxonomy): domain Bacteria; kingdom Bacillati; phylum Bacillota; class Negativicutes; order Veillonellales; family Veillonellaceae; genus Megasphaera; species Megasphaera sp. UPII 135-E. Next base: position 1,259 of record NZ_AFUG01000007.1, on the reverse strand, counting down.
AGTATGTAAAACACTCTTTGATGCTGCAAAATCAAAAAATATTTCACTTTCATGGAGCGGCGCCGATGGAAATATGTACGGTGTAAAAAGACTCTTATATGAAATTGTATATAATCTCTGTGATAATGCCATTACGTATAATAGGAGTGGCGGTAGCGTGAAAATTGCTGTTTTCGAGGATGATAAGAATGTCAGACTTGAGATAGCAGATACGGGTATCGGTATTCCGGCAGAGCATCAAGAGCGTGTCTTTGAACGATTTTATCGTGTGGACAAAAGCCACTCCAAACAGTCCGGCGGTACCGGACTCGGACTTAGCATCGTAAAACATGCTGTGGCATATCACCATGGCAAAATATCGTTAGAGAGTGAACCCAATAAAGGTACGGTGATTACTGTAGCGTTTCCAAAAAAATCACTTGTCTGATTCGGCAAAATAGGGATAACACATCTATTCAGATATTTTGATAGAATGAATTTGCAAAACTCGAAGGAGAACTAAAAGATTTAACAAAAAATTTGAAACGGTATACTAGACAACAGTACCCGACACGCCTCTTAACAATGCGGACCAAGTCGGGTCTTTTTATTATTTTAAAGATACGTATGAGGGGGCGAGAGTTCATTATATTCCGCATTACAAGCAGCAAGCCTTGGTGCACATTCTAACCCTAAGGCTCATAACAAAGAAGAATTGGACTTAATACAATGGATGCTGAAGCGTAACGGCGTGTATGGGTTGGCCGAAGTTTACGTGAGATGCAGAGAAAAAGGATATAAAAGAAGTTTTACAAGTATGTGTAGACAAATACGTAAAAAAGGATATAAGAAGCCGATAATCCGTCGAAAAAGTTATTTTAAATACGAGAGAATGGACAGAAAATATGCGGGCGATAAAGTTCAAATTGATATCAAATATGTTCCGGATGAATGTATTCGCTTTCCAAGTTACGGGAATAGATATTATCAAATAACAGGAATAGATGAATACAGTAGGGAACGAGTGCTAAAAATAGTAAAAGAAAAGAGTACCTATGAAACGGGTAAATATCTAATGGAACTTGAGGAAAAAATGGGATTTCCCATTCGAATGATTCAGGTAGACAATGGTTATGAATTTGTAAAAATTTCAAAAATCCTAACCAAGTTGTATCGGAATACTTCTCCATGTGTAACATATGTGTTGACAACTAAGAAACTTAAGTTTTAGAGAAACAAATATTGGTTGACAGGGATGAAAGTAGGTGGTATACTAAATT